>NZ_JBEHFR010000032.1:0-21807 GCF_040225635.1 Corynebacterium sp. KPL2830
CATAACCTGCCCCGGCATGGGGGCAGAGTTACGAATCCTGGGTAACCTCAAGCGGAACTGCTAACAACGTAATGGGGAGGAATTTCGGCCGTCTTAGCCGATCTGCGGGCCCAAAAAGCGCGTGGCCAGCTGGGCGAAGACCTCAGGATCGCCGGTGGATTCGAAGGAATGGACCGGTTGATTGCCCTCCGGGGCGAGCATGTCCATTTCCGTGAGCAGGCGCATGACGTCCTTCGTGGTCTCCTCTGAGGAGGTCACCAGGGAAACATTTTCGCCCATGGCGAGCTGGATGATGCCGGTAAGCAGCGGGTAGTGCGTGCACCCCAGCACCAAGGTGTCCACTCCCTGCGCCTGCAGGGGCGCGAGGTAGCCCTCGGCGACGCCGAGGATCTGGCGGCCCGCGGTAATCCCGCGCTCGACAAAGGGCACGAAGTCCGGGCAGGCGGCGGCTACCGCCTCAACATTGGGGTTGACTGCGAAAAGGTCCTGGTATGCACCGGATTTGATGGTGCCCTCGGTGCCGATAACGCCAATTTTGCCATTGCGCGTGGTGGACATGGCGCGGCGCACGGCCGGGTGGATGACCTCCACGATGGGGATATCGTAGCGCTCGCGGGCATCGTGCAGGAACGCCGCGGTGGCGGTATTGCAGGCGATGACTAGCATCTTGCAGCCGCGTTCTACCAGCTTATCGGCGATGTCCTGGGAAAAAGCCCGCACCTGTGAGATGGGCCGCGGTCCGTAGGGGCCGTGGGCGGTATCACCCATATAGATAACGGATTCTTGCGGCAGCTGCTCCATCACCGCGCGGGCCACGGTCAGCCCGCCGACGCCCGAGTCAAAGATGCCGATGGGAGACGATGCGTTTGGCATTATTTCCTCCCTACCTTTGCCGGATCATCGGAAGTGATGAACATGCCGGCCAGTACGCCTCCCAGAGCACCGAAGAGGTGGCCTTGCCAGCTAATGCCCTCGGCGACGGGCAGCACGCCCCAAATCAGCCCGGAATAAGAAAAGCCCAGGATAATGCCCAAAAGAATCTGCAGCAGGGAGCGATTGAAGACGCCGCGCACCACGAGGTAGGCCAGCCAACCATAGACCAGCCCGGACGCGCCGATATGCGAGGTACCGGCCCCGCCCAAGAACCACGTTCCAAGGCCCGCTACCACGGTGGTGATCAAGGTGACCTCCCACCACACCCTGCGCCCGGACAAGCCAATGAGGAAGCAAAACAGGGCACCCGGCAACGAGTTGGACATCAAGTGCTCCAGGCTGCCGTGCAAGAGCGGCGCCGTGATAATGCCCCACAGGCCATCCACGTCGAGCGGGCGGATGCCGTAATTGGACAGCCCGCCGCCGAAGACGACGGCGTTGATGAGGTGGACCGACCACTCCACCGCAAGGAAACCCAATGCCAGGGATAGGCCGGTGCTGATTCGGCCGCGGCCGCGATTGTTCGTGCTGGTCGGCACCGGCTGATTACGCGAAGTTCCACCCATAGTCATAATGGGCAATATCTTAGCCGAGCAAGTCGCGATACGCGCGAAGCCCCAGGCCAGGGCGTGCGGCGGTGACCGCGGTGACGATGGCCTCCTCCACCACGTCGGCTGCCGCAGCGCACAGCTGGATCTTGTCCACCTCGGCGGGTTCCTGCGCCGTCGACAAGGCGAAAATGGTATCTCCGTCCAGCGGCGAATGCGCGGGCCGAACGGCGCGCGCAATCCCGTCGTGGGCCGTCATGGCGAGGCGTTGGGCTTGGGCGGTGGTAACGGGGGCATCGGTAAGCACCGCGCCAATCGTCGTATTCAGCTTCGCGGCAGCGTGCGGCAGGTCGCGGTAGGCGTCCGCGTTGACCGGCGTGCGGCCCGGCGCGCCGTAGAGGCGGCCGGAGTGCGGGTCGATGACCTCGCCCACGGGATTGGCCACCATCGCGGCGCTGACCTCGTAGTTTCCCACCTTGCGGGTGGCCAGGCCGAAGCCGCCGCGCAGCTTGCCCGCCGTAGCGCCCACGCCCGCGCCGACCGTGCCCACCGTGTCGTCGTGGCCGGCCATTGCCGCCCGCAGCGCCGCCGCGCCATCCTCCGGCCCAGGGCGAGAGGGGCCCGCCAGCAGATCGAAAATCACCGCCGCCGGCACAATGGGCACGCGCGGGCCGGGCTTGTCCTCGCCAAAGACGGGGAAACCCACCCCGTGCGCTTCCAATTCGCGCATGACGCCATCCGCGGCGGCCAAGCCAAAGGCGGACCCGCCCGCGAGCACGATCGCATGGACGCGCTCGACGGTATTGTGCGGCTGCAACAGATCGGTCTCGCGCGTGCCGGGCCCGCCGCCGCGCACATCCACGCTGGCTAGCGCGCCCTTCGGGCCGCAGTAGAGCACGGTGGCACCAGTGTCCTCGGCGGAAAAATGGCCAATGCTAATGCCGTCAATCATTAATCCATCAACACTTCCAGCAGGGAATCCTGGCAATAGGCCAGCCATTCCACCAAGGTATCGCGGTCCGTCATGAGGTTTTCGTCGGTCGCGTCCCCAGCCGCGACGTATAAGCGCAGATCATTGAGCCCCGCCACGAAGGCTTGGGCTTCCTGCTCCGAAATGGAGACCTCTACCCCGCCGGTGGGGCCCAGCGCATTGCCGATGACCTGCAGGTTCTGCAGCTTCGCCCGCGCGATGTCGTTTTCGTGCAGCGAGCGCAAGAGGGAGGCGTCGCCGTCGTATTCCTCATCGCCGGGCTTTTGGAAGTCCGGGAACAGCCGCGCCAGGGAGGGATCCTCGGGGGCCTCGGTATGGCCGGTGGGCATGTCCAGCATTTCCGCGAGCTCATCCTTCGGCGCGGACTGGGCGCGGCCGATGATCGCCTCAGAGACGGTGGCGGTGAGGTTGCCGATGACTTCGCGCTCCATGGGCTCGAATACCGCCGTGATTTTGGGCCCGCGCATGAGCGATTTCTTCTTTTTCCACGGTTGCATCTATCTACCCTGCCTGTTGCATTGTCGCCCACAGACCCGCGATCTGGAGCTTTTTAACGTCCGCCTCAACCTTGTCCTTCTCACCGCTGGACACGGCGGCCTTGCCTTCCGTGTGGACCTGCATCATCAGCTCGTTGGCCCGCTTTTTGTCGTAGCCCAAAACGGTTTGGAATACGTAGGACACGTAGCTCATCAAGTTGACGGGATCGTCCCAGACGATGCACATCCACGGCAGGTTCTCGCTCGCGGCCACATCAACTTCGATTCCTTCATCCAAGTCGGGCGTGGCCATGGGAGAGCTCATACGGACTTCGGGGTGTTGCGGCTTCATGCCTTATAGCCTAATCATTTTTCGCTGGCATTTCGGGCATTGGGTCTCCCCGCAGCTCACCAGGGTGGAGGCCCGGGTATGCTGAAAGCTTCTTAACCTGTGAGTAGTATCAGGCTCATGAATGACATAGCACGCCCTATCGATCGCTCCACCGCCTTGCTCACGGATAAATACGAGCTCACCATGCTGCAAGCCGCGCTTCGCGATGGCACCGCCCACCGCAACGTGACCTGCGAGGTCTTTTCCCGCCGCCTGCCCAATGAGCGTCGCTACGGCGTCGTCGCCGGCACCGACCGCGTGCTGCGCGCGGTGGAGGACTTCCGCTTCTCCCCCGAGCAGCTGGAACAGATGGATTTCCTGGATGAAGATACCCGCCAGTACCTGCGTGACTGGCGCTTTTCCGGGCAGATCGACGGCTACCGCGAAGGCGAGCTGTACTTTCCCAACTCACCCATTTTGACGGTGCGCGGCACCTTTGGTGAGTGCGTGGTGCTAGAAACCATCGTGCTGTCCATTTTGAATGCCGATTCCGCCGTCGCCTCTGCCGCATCCCGCATGGTCACCGCCGCCGATGGCCGCCCCATTTTGGAGATGGGCAGCCGCCGCACCCACGAGTACGCGGCCGTGACCGCCGCCCGCGCTGCTTACCTCGCCGGTTTTACCGCCACCTCCAACCTGGAGGCAGGCTTCCGCTACGGCATCCCGGTATCTGGTACCGCCGCCCACGCCTGGACCTTGGCGCATACGAACCCGGATGGCACGAGCAATGAGGAGGCGGCCTTCCGCGCGCAGATCGATACTCTGGGCATCGATACCACCCTGCTGGTGGATACGTATGACATCACCAAGGGCGTCGAGACCGCGGTCAAGGTCGGTGGTCCGGAGCTTGGCGGGGTGCGCATCGATTCCGGTGACCTGGGTGCGGTGACCCGCCGCGTGCGCAAGCAGCTCGATGAGCTGGGCAATCACAATACCAATATCGTTGTCTCGTCCGATTTGGACGAGTTTGCCATTGCGGGTCTGCGCGGCGATCCCGTCGATGTCTACGGCGTGGGCACCTCCGTGGTCACCGGATCCGGTGCCCCGACCGCGGGCATGGTCTACAAGGTCGTCGAGGTCGACGGGGTCCCGGTGGCCAAGCGCTCGTCGTCCAAGCAATCGGTGGGCGGGGCCAAGCGCGCGCTGCGCACCTACCGGTCTTCCGGCGTCGCGGTAGAAGAGGTCGTGTACCCCTTCGCCGCGCAGGCGCCGGATACGGGCCAGCTCACCACCCGCGAGTTGACCATCCCCTTGATGCGCGATGGGCACATCGTGGAGGATCTGCCCGATTTGGAGGCCTCTCGCACCTACTTGGACGAGGCCCGCAAGACCCTGCCGTGGGAGGGCCTGGCGCTTTCGCGCGATGACGCCGCCGTGCCCACGCGAATGGTGGGCTTTAAGGACTAGGTCGCTAGACTGTGTGGGGTGAGTGACCCTGCAGATGAGCCCCTAAACCACGACACGGAAACGCTGCTAGGCGCGGCGGTGGATGCGCTCGGCGGCTCCCGCCGCGAGGGCCAGGTTCGCATGGCCAACGCGGTATCCAAGGCCTTGGAAACCGAGCGCCACCTCGCCGTCCAGGCGGGCACGGGTACGGGTAAATCCCTGGCCTACCTGGTTCCGGCCATCCGGCATGCGATGAACTCGGGTTCCACCGTCGTCGTCTCCACGGCCACGCTGGCCCTGCAGCGCCAGTTGGTGGAGCGCGACCTCCCGCGGCTGACGGAGGCGCTAGCCGATGTCATGGAGCGCACCCCCACCTTCGCCATCATGAAGGGCCGCAATAATTACGTGTGCCTGAATAAGATCGCGGCCACACCGGATGACCCGGAGGCTCTAATCGATGAATCCGATATCTCCTACCGCGGCAAGGCCGTGCGCCGCATCCACGACTGGGCGCAGGAGACAGAGACCGGTGACCGGGACGATTTAGAGTTCGGCGTGCCGGATTTGGTGTGGCGGGCGGTATCGGTGACTTCGAATGAGTGCTTGGGGGCTGGGCGCTGCCCGCACGGTGCGGATTGCTTCGCCGAAGAGGCCCGCCGGGCGGCTGCCGATGTCGATATTATCGTCACCAACCACGCCATGCTCGCCATCGACGCCATCTCTGAGGCCAATATTCTGCCCGAACACGATGTGGCGATCATCGATGAGGCCCACGAGCTCGATGGGCGCATTACCTCCGTCTCCACGGCGGAGATTACCTCCCGCGCCATTAAGATGGCGGCGAACCGGGCTAAGTCATTGGGCAATGCCGGTAACCTGGCGGAGTTGGCGGATGAATTCGATGATCTGCTGCGCGTGCAGGAGCCCGGCCGGTGGACGGATTTGGATGAGACGTCCCAGGCGCACTTGCGCGCGCTTGCCGACGAGTTCCTGCGCGTTAAATCCCTCATCTCCCGCGCCCCAGAAGGCGAGGCTAACGATGACCCAGAAAAGAACGCCGAGCGCCAAAACCTAAGCAATCACCTCACGGACCTGGCCGAGGCAATCGGGAGGATCTTGGAGGTCTTCGCCACCGATGACCCTGCCGCGCAGGACGATGTCGTGTGGCTGGAGGGCACCGATACACTCGCCGTCGCGCCGTTGTCTATCGCGCATATGCTGCGCGAGAACCTATTTGGGGAGCAAACGGTCGTACTCACCTCGGCCACGCTGGCCCTAGGCGGGCGATTCGACGCCATGGCAGCACAATGGGGCCTACCGTCCGGCACGTATGACACGCTCGATGCGGGAACGCCCTTTGACCCGGCGAAATCCGGCATCTTATATACCGCCAAACACCTCCCGGCGCCGGGGCGCGACGGCCTGTCCTCCGAAACCCTAGAGGAAATATACGAGCTCATCATGGCCGCCGGCGGGCGCACGCTGGGGCTATTCTCCTCGCGTAGGGCGGCGGAAGAGGCTGCGGAGGCCTTGGCGCCGCGGTTGCCGTTTGATTTGTATGTGCAGGGCGAAGACGCCATCGGCACGCTGGTGGACAAGTTCTCCACGAAGGAAAACTCCTGCCTGTTTGGCACCTTAACCCTCTGGCAAGGCGTGGACGTTCCGGGGCCGTCGTGCTCGCTGGTCCTCATTGACCGCATCCCCTTCCCGCGGCCCGATAACCCGCTGCTGCAGGCCAGATCCCAGGCAGCCGACGCCGCCGGCCGCTCCGGGTTTATGGAGGTCTCCGCCAATCACGCGGCCCTCCTCATGGCGCAGGGATCCGGGCGGCTGTTGCGCCACGTAACGGACCGCGGGGTCGTCGCCGTGCTGGATAACCGGCTGGAATACAAGCGCTACGGCGCATTCCTCAAAGCATCCATGCCGCAGTTCTGGCAAACCACGAACCCGGAGACGGTGCGCGGGGCGCTTAAGCGATTGGTCGCCGCAGCGCACACACGGTAGCCGAGTCGGGGGCGATCTCGGTAAACCCGGCATCGATGATGACCACCGCCTCTTCCTGCGCGCAGGCGGTGCCAAATAACTCCGCGTCCACCTCGCGGACGGAAAGCGGGAAACCTTCTGCCGCCCAGGCGGCGGCTTCCTCTTGGCTCATAGCCGCGGCGAGCATCATCGAACCGTGGCCCACTTGAGCGGCGGCCTTGCCCGCGGTCATGGCGAGGCTGCGGTCGACGTAGATAATGGGGGCATCGGCAAGCGGAGGCCCTGGCTCGTCCATTGCGAGATCCGTATGACCGATCTGCAGCTTGCTAATCAACGGGTCCACCTCGCCCACTGCCGAGGGCGCAAACGCACGCGCGCGGTCATCAACGGTGACACCAGGCAGTAGCTGCACATCGCGCCACGCCTTATTGCGCGCGCGGCGGGCGATCTTGCGGATGCGGTGGCCGTACCACTGCGCGAGCGCCGCGGCGAAGGCGCCGTCCTCGCCGGCGCGGTCATCTAGGCAGGCGGCCACCACGGCGCGGGCTGCCGCAGTAAGCACCTCGCTGCGCGCTGGAGGATCCTGCTTGGGGAGGTGGAGGGCTATCTGCATCGCTTGCACGGTGGACGGGTCCGCTGGGTCCTCGTGGGAATCGCGGGCCGTGCAGGCGGCGACGAGGCGCTGGTGGGCTATCTCGAACTTAGTCATCGGCAATCCCCAGCATCGGTAGGACGGCGTCGAGGCGGCGCGGGGTGATGCAAGCATCGGCGGTCTCGCGCAACGCTGGCTTCGCGTCAAAGGCAACACCCAACCCGGCAGCGGTGACCATGGCGATGTCATTAGCGCCATCGCCCACCGCGACGGTGGACTCCATGCCGATTCCGGAATCGGCGGCGAATTCGCGCAAGAAATCCTCCTTCGCCTGGCGGTCGACCACCTGCCCAATCACCTTGCCGGTCAACTTCCCATCGCGGATTTCCAAGGTATTAGCCCGCACGTAGTCGAGCTGGAGGTCTGTGGCCAAGCCCTCGAGAACTTGAATAAAGCCACCCGAGACCACGGCGGTGCGGTGACCCAAACGGTGGAGGGTACCGATCGCTTCCTTAGCGCCAGGTGTCAGCTCGATATCGCGGGCAACCTCATCGATGATGGAGGCATCTAGGCCCTCCAGCACCGCGACGCGCTCGCGTAGGGACTCCTCGAAGTCCAATTCGCCGCGCATGGCGCGCTCGGTCACCGCGGCCACTTCTGCTTCCTTGCCCGCGTGGGCGGCGAGCATCTCGATGACCTCGCCTTCAATCAGCGTCGAATCGCAGTCGAAGCACACCAAGCGCTTGCCGCGATTGCCCAAGCTCTCGAGGGAGATATCGATACCACGTTCAACGGCGACTTGCCGCAGCTCCCGCCGCGCCGCGGTGGCATCTTCGAGTGCCACGGTAAGTTCCACCGCGAAAAGGGAATCCAGCGCTATCCGGCGCATGCGAAACGTCTCCCCTTTCACGGTCTCCTGCACCGCGCTAATGTCCTCGGCGGTAATATCCGCGCCGATGAGCGCGACGGCATAGCTTGGCGCAACGGACACCTCGTGCCCGAAGGGTGTCATGGCCTCGCGCACTCGTTCTTCTAGGCCAGCGTTACCGCACTGCGCGGTGAGGGTGAGGTGATTGGAGGCGGTGGCGAGGTGGACATCGGCAAGCGGGTCAGGAAAATCAGCCAACGCGGTAAGGAAAGCGGCGGCCGCCCCCGGAACATCTGGTCCGAGGCTAGTAATGATCGTGGTATCAGTTTGAATATTCACAACGACCATTATCCCACACACGCCAAAGCCGCCCTCCCTACCTCTGAGAAGCTGGGGAAGGCGGCTGTAGTCAGGAGTTAAAGTGCGGGCTTAGTGCTTGCCTACGTGAGCTTCCTCGCGCATGCGCTCAACCATGTGCGGGTAGTGCAGCTCGAATGCCGGACGCTCGGAGCGGATGCGTGGCAGGGAGACGAAGTTGTGGCTTGGAGGCGGGCAGGAGGTTGCCCACTCCAAGGAGTTGCCGTAGCCCCATGGGTCGTCCACGGTAACGACCTCACCGTAGCGCCAAGACTTGAATACGTTCCAGACCAGCGGGATAACGGAGGCACCGAGAACGAAGGAGAAGATGGTGGAAATCTGGTTGAAGACCGTGAAGCCATCGGACTCTAGGTAGTCGGCGTAGCGACGTGGCATACCCATGTTGCCGACCCAGTGCTGAATCAGGAAGGTGCCGTGGAAGCCGATGAAGGTCAGCCAGAAGTGAATCTTGCCTAGGCGCTCGTCCAGCATGCGGCCGGTCATCTTCGGGAACCAGAAGTACAGGCCACCGAATGCGGAGAACACAACCGTACCGAACAGGGTGTAGTGGAAGTGCGCAATCAGGAAGTAGGACTCAGCCAAGTGGAAGTCCAGCGCCGGAGAAGCGAGCATAACACCGGTCATACCACCGAAGAGGAAGGTAGCCATGAAGCCCATGACCCAAATCATCGGGGTATCCCAGGTGATGTGGCCCTTCCACATGGTGCCGACCCAGTTGAAGAACTTCACACCGGTAGGCACCGCAATCAGGAACGTCATGAACGAGAAGAACGGCAGCAGGATGGCGCCGGTGACGAACAAGTGGTGTGCCCACACGGCCATGGACAGCGAGCCGATAGCCAGGATGGCGAAGACCAGGCCGATGTAGCCGAAGACCGGCTTGCGGGAGAAGACCGGGACAATCTCGGAGACAACGCCGAAGAACGGCAGCGCGAGGACGTAGACCTCGGGGTGGCCGAAGAACCAGAACAGGTGCTGCCACAGGATGGCACCGCCGTTAGCGGAATCGTAGATGTGGCCGCCCAGCTTGCGGTCATACAGCACGCCCAAGGCGGCTGCGGTCAGCAGCGGGAAGATCATCAGCACGATGGCGGAGGCGGTGAAGACGCCCCAGCAGAAGACCGGCATGCGGAACATAGTCATGCCCGGTGCGCGCAGGGTCAAGATGGTGGTGATCATGTTGATGGCGGAGGCAATGGTACCGACACCGGTAGCGCCCACACCGACGATCCACATATCGGCGCCGATGCCGGGGGTGTGTACGCCATCGGCAAGCGGCATGTACATGGTCCAGCCGAAGTCAGCCGCACCACCAGGGGTGATAAAGCCAAGCAGCATGACGATACCGCCGAGCAGGGTCACCCAGAAACCAAAGGCGTTCAGACGCGGGAAGGCCACGTCCGGCGCGCCAATCTGGAGGGGCAGGATGTAGTTACCAAAGCCCCAGACAACTGGCGTAGCAAACAGCAGCAGCATCACGGTGCCGTGCATGGTGAACAGCTGGTTGAACTGCTCATTGGACAGGAACTGCAGACCCGGGGTGAAAAGCTCCGCACGGATCAGCAATGCCATAAAGCCACCGAGGAAGAAGAAGCTGAAGGCCATGATCAAGTACATGATGCCCAGCTGCTTGTGGTCGGTGGTGGTTAAAAATACCCAAGCCTTTGAACCGGTCTTTTCCCTACCGGTCGGCTCTGGACGTGTGGGAGCGACGTAATCGTCGACCCGTGGCGCCACAGCGGTCATAGAATCCTCCTGAATAACAAAGTGTCAGCGGACCGGGTCCACCTACACCTAGGTTTACTTCGATTATATTAGGACATTTTCCCCTGTTCTTGCCAGCTTCTCTTAAAGGTCTTTCAGCTTGGGGGTACCCCCCCAATAACCACAACCGTCACATACCCCCAGCACGTGGGGCGGGCATCATTTAAGGTTTACATTCTTTGGGCTAGGTATGGGTGTCGCATGTCACAGCGGTTGCGAGATATGCAGGTCAAAAACCGGAAAACGCACCCCCGCTCGTTATCAACCTTTCGGTTGAGTGTGAAGCGAAGGTGCGCGGGGACTAGGAACGGCTAGAAGTCCCAGTCATCATCCGTGGTGTCCTCGGCCTTGCCGATGACATAGGACGAACCCGAGCCGGAGAAGAAGTCGTGATTCTCGTCGGCGTTGGGCGAAAGAGAGGACAGGATAGCCGGCGAGACGCGGGTCTCATCGGCCGGGAAGAGGCCCTCAAAGCCCAGGTTATTCAGGGCCTTGTTGGCGTTATAGCGCAAGAAGCGCTTGACGTCTTCGGTCCAGCCCAGCTCGTCGTAGAGATCCTCGGTGTAGTCGATCTCGTTGTCATAGAGCTCGAAGGCCAGATCGAAGGTATAGTCCTTCAATTCCTCTTGCCGCTTTTCATCCAGCTTCTTGTATTCCTGCTGGAACTTATAGCCAATGTAGTAGCCGTGCACGGCTTCGTCGCGGATGATCAGCCGGATGATATCGGCAGTATTGGTCAGCTTCGCGCGGGAAGAGAAGTACATCGGCAGATAGAAGCCGGAGTAGAACAAGAAGGACTCGAGCAGCGTGGAGGCCACCTTCTTCTTCAACGGGTCATCACCGTTGTAGTAGGCCAGGATGATCTTGGCCTTCTTCTGCAGGTTCTCGTTTTCCTCGGACCAGCGGAAGGCATCATTGATCATCGGGGTGGAAGCCAAGGTCATAAAGATATTGGAATAGGACTTGGCGTGCACCGACTCCATGAAGGCGATATTGGTATATACCGCCTCCTCGTGCAGGGTCTGCGAATCCGGAAGCAAGGAGATCGCACCGACTGTGCCCTGGATGGTATCCAGCAGCGTCAGGCCGGTAAAGACCCGCATGGTGGTTTCTTTTTCTTTTTCCGTCAGCGTCTTCCAGCTGGGGAGATCATTAGAGACTGGGACCTTTTCCGGGAGCCAGAAGTTACCGGTCAACCGCTCCCATACCTCGAGGTCTTTGTCATCGGGGATGGTATTCCAGTTGATAGCTTTTACCGGGCTGTCATGACTAGCAACGTAGTCATCGTATTCGTGCGACACGCGATGTCACTCCAATGCTTCACTGTGTAGAATTTCGAGTCCCAGCATACCCAATGCCGCCCTACCTCATCCCGCCGCACCGCGTCTATAATAAAAGCGCATTACACAGCCAGGAAAGGACGCCCGCGCCATGGCAGAAACCACTCCCCTTTTAGGCCCTGTAGTAGACCAGCTGGGCACGGATATCGTCAGCGGGGACATGGCGGAAGGCACGCGGTTTCGCCTTGGGGACATCGAAAAGCGCTTTGGCATCTCCCGCACCGTGGCGCGCGAGGCCATGCGCACCCTCGAGCACTTAGGGATGGTTTCTTCTGGGCGCCGGGTGGGCCTTAAGGTGCTGCCGCGCAGCAGCTGGGCGGTCTATGATCCCGCCGTCATTTCGTGGCGGCTGGGCCACGATAGAACGCGCGCGGAACAGGTCGCGCGCCTCAACGAGCTGCGCCTTGGCATCGAGCCGGTGGCGGCGCAGCTTGCCGCGCGCAATGCTAGCCCGCAGCAGCGCCGCGAATTGCTGCGGCTAGCAGAAAGGCTCAGCGAGCTCGAGACCACCCCTTCCCCACGGGTAGGCGAAGAACTCGAAACCGACCTGCAATTCCATACCCTCATCCTGGAGGCCTCCGGCAACGAGATGATCGCCGCGTTGGCGCCAGCCTTGCTGGCCATCTTGAAGGGCAAATCCGTCTTTGGTTCCCGCAAGCGGGATCCGATTCGCGGCACGACGCAGCTACATATGGATTTAGCGCGGGAGATCGACGCCGGCGAGGCCGAAGCCGCCGAGCGCACCTCCCGCGCTATCCTGGACCGCGCCCGCACTTAGAGCATGCAGGAAACGCAGCCCTCGATCTCGGTGCCTTCCAGGGCCATCTGGCGCACGCGGATGTAGTACAAGGTCTTAATGCCCTTGCGCCAAGCGTAAATCTGTGCCTTATTCACGTCGCGGGTGGTGGCGGTGTCCTTGAAGAACAGCGTCAGCGATAGCCCCTGGTCCACGTACTTGGTGGCCTCAGCGTAGGTATCAACGATCTTCTCGTAACCAATCTCGTACGAGTCCTTGAAGTACTCCAAGTTGTCGTTATCCATATGCGATGCCGGGTAGTACACGCGGCCAATCTTGCCTTCCTTGCGGATTTCAATCTTGGAGGCAATCGGGTGGATCGACGAGGTGGAATTGTTGATATAGGAAATCGAGCCCGTCGGCGGCACCGCCTGCAGGTTGCGGTTGTAGAGGCCGTGCTTGGCGACGTCCTCCTTCAACTCCGCCCAGTCCTCTGCGGTGGGGGTGTAGATAGAGGAGGCATCGAAAAGAGCCTTGACCTTTTCGGTGCGCGGCTGGAACTCCGCCGGATCATAGGAATCAAAGAACTCGCCGCTGGCGTAATCGGATTCGGGGAACTCGGTGAAGGTCGTGCCGCGCTCGCGGGCGATCTTATTAGAAGCGCGCAGGGCGGCGTACATGATGGCCGCGAAGTAGGCGTTAGTAAAGTCCAAGCCCTCTTCGGAGCCGTACTCGATGTGCTCACGGCCCAAGTAACCGTGCAGGTTCATCTGGCCCAAGCCGATGGCGTGCGAGTCATCGTTGCCCTTGCGCACGGACGGGACGGAATCGATGGAGGTCTTATCCGCCACCGAGGTTAGACCGCGAATCGCGGTTTCCACCGTTTGGGAGAAGTCCGGCGAATCCATGGTCATGGCGATATTCAGCGAACCCAGGTTGCAGGAAATATCGTTACCCACCTGGTCATAAGAAAGATCCGCATTGAGCTCGGAAGCGGAGTTGACCTGCAAGATCTCCGAGCACAGGTTGGACATGTTGATCCGGGAGGTCTTAACCGGGTTGGCGCGGTTCACCGTATCCTCAAACATCATGTACGGATAGCCGGACTCGAACTGCAGCTCTGCCACGGTTTGAAAGAAGTGGCGCGCGTTGATCTTCTTCTTCCGGATGCGCGGGTCCTCGACCATTTCTTCGTAGTGCTCGGTAATGGAGATATCGCCGAAGGCCTTGCCGTAGACGCGCTCGACGTCGTACGGCGAGAACAGGTACATATCGTCGTTGTTCTTGGCCAGCTCGAAGGTGATATCAGGGATCACCACGCCCAAGGACAGGGTCTTAATGCGAATCTTTTCATCCGCGTTCTCGCGCTTGGTGTCGAGGAAGTTCATGATGTCCGGGTGATGGGCGTTGAGGTACACCGCGCCCGCACCCTGGCGTGCACCCAGCTGATTGGCGTAGGAGAATGCATCCTCCAGCATCTTCATCACCGGAATAACGCCGGAAGACTGGTTCTCGATGTGCTTAATCGGCGCGCCGGATTCGCGGATATTAGACAGCAGCAGGGCCACGCCGCCGCCGCGCTTGGACAGCTGCAGCGCAGAGTTGATGGAGCGGCCGATGGATTCCATGTTGTCTTCAATGCGGAGCAGGAAGCAGGAAACCAATTCGCCGCGCTGCTGCTTGCCGGCGTTCAGGAAGGTCGGCGTAGCCGGCTGGAAGCGGCCGGTCATGATCTCATCGACGAGGCGCTCAGCCAGCTCACCATCGCCATCACCAAGGAAAAGCGCCGTCATGGAGACGCGGTCCTCAAAGCGCTCCAAGTACCGGCGGCCGTCGAAGGTCTTCAGCGTATAGCTGGTGTAGTACTTATAGGCGCCAAGGAAGGACTTGAAGCGGAACTTATAAGAGTAGGCGCGCTTGAATAGGGACTTGATGAACTCGAAGTCATAAGCCTCAATGACCGCTGGGTCATAGTACTTATTGCGCACCAGGTAATCGATCTTTTCTTCCAAGTCGTGGAAGTAGACCGTGTTCTGGTTAACGTGCTGCAAGAAGAACTGATTGGCGGCCTCGCGGTCCTTATCAAATTGAATCTTGCCGTCTCCGTCGTAGAGATTCAGCATGGCATTGAGCGCGTGGTAATCCAGCTGCTCTTCCTGCGATACTGGCTCTGCTACGGTCTTTCCCAATTGCGTACTCACAGCTGACGCGGCCTTTCTTAAAATCAGGATTCTATTAAGTGTGTCGCACCGCGGCTAGGCTGCCTCATCCAGTCCCAACTGGGAAGCATTAGCCAGCAGGCCTTCGCGACAAATTTTTATATCTTCATCGTTGCCGAGCAATTCGAAACGATACACATAAGGCACCTTACATTTGGCGCTGATAACGTCACCAGCTTTGCCAAAATCGGCGCCGAAGTTGCTATTTCCGCCGGCGATTACCGCTCTGATAAAACTGCGGTTGTGCTCATTATTTAAGAATCTAATTACCTGCACCGGTACGGGCCGGGAGTTTTGGTGACTTATGGAGGCTCCCCCGCCGTAGGTGGGACACACCAAGACGTAAGGCTCATTGACCACTAGCGGCTCATCAGTGCGGCGCAGGGGGATTCGTGCGCTAGGAAAACCTAGCTTCTGCACGAACCGGTGCGTATTTTCCGTAGTAGAGGAAAAATACACGACCAACATGACGGCACCTCCCTCCTCGGCTGCTTACGCAGAGGCGGCAAGCGCTGCGAGGTTCTTGATGCGGTCAGGGCGGAAGCCCGACCAGTGCTCGCCGTTTGCTTCCACGACGGGTGCCTGGACGTAGCCCAAAGCCATAATGTAGTCACGGGCCTCATCGTCCACGGTGACATCTACCACGTTGTAATCCAGGCCCGCGCGGTCAAGGGCCTTCTTGGTGGCGTTGCACTGAACGCAGGCAGGCTTGGTGTAGACGGTGATAGACATAATAACTCCCTAAAATCCTTTTGCGAGATAGCTTTTGCTCTTAAAAAGCGGAGGTTCTGACCCCTTTTCAGGCCACTTCCTGCACCGCTCTGAGCGACACCAACGACACTATACTTTGGGGGAATTGACCGCAACTGACACAACATATAGTAGTTACATCCATGATATTCCCAGGAGGGCCTGGGGTCAGACCCCACATGTTGACCACCGCGGCACCCAACCGTGAAACTACACGCCTGCCATTCCTGCAGGTTTACCTTCTGTTCACCTAAACATGTGGCAAAGTTCACATTCTGGCGTCGAACCGTAGAAAACGAAAAGTCCGCCCCGCTCCGAACACTCGGAGGAGGCGGACTTCCTTAAGTTTCAATTAACCCTGACGAGCCTTGAAACGGGGATCCTTCTTGTTGATCACGAAGACCTTACCGTGGCGGCGAATAACCTGGGCGCCCGGCTTCTTCTTCAGCGACCGAAGGGACTTACGGACCTTCATCGGGCGCTCCTTTCGTTATGCGCAATCTACATGCGGTTGAGTAAATAAAGCACGGACTGGGAATCCCCAGCCATGACACGAGGAATAATTTTACCTCACGCGGCCATTAAGACCAAAACACTAGGGCTTAATGGGGTGCGGATTCCCGTGAGTAACGGGTTTTCATCTCCTCGCCTACCTCATCCAGGCTACGTCCCATAGTCTCTGGCACCAAAATGCGGGTGTAGCCGATGGCTATGAGCCCC
The DNA here is from genome assembly GCF_040225635.1 of Corynebacterium sp. KPL2830. NCBI lineage: Bacteria > Bacillati > Actinomycetota > Actinomycetes > Mycobacteriales > Corynebacteriaceae > Corynebacterium > Corynebacterium sp. KPL2830. Next base: position 16,076 of record NZ_JBEHFR010000032.1, read on the forward strand.
AGTACGCCGAAGACGCCAAAGGCCACCGGGCCGGTGAGCCACTCCACCAGCGGCAGGAAGTACTGGGCCACGGCCCAGTTGGTGGCCCACAGCGAGAGCCCGGCGATGCCCATGCCCAAGCCGCGTACCTGCAGGGGCACGAGCTCCGAGATGAGCAACCAGGTCGTCGGCGAGACCGCCGCTTGCTGGAAGGCAATAAACGAGGCCATAAATACCAGCGAGACCATCGCCATCGTGGTGGAATCGGCGGCGTGCGAGTATGCCACGGACAAGATGAATAGCGAAATCACGTTGCCGGTCAGGCCGATGAGCAGCAGGCGCTTGCGGCCGATGCGGTCGACCACCTTGAGGCCCACCCAACAGGCGATAACGGATACCACGCCAATGACAATCGAGGTATAGACCGAGTTGGTGGTAGAAATGCCAACCTGGCTCATCATGGTGGGAGCGAAGTAGACGATGGCATTAACGCCGGTGATCTGCTGGGTCAGGCCCATCAGCATGGCGAGCAATACCGTCACCTGCATCCAGCGATTGGCCTTCAGCGCCTTCCACTCGGAGCCGCTGGAGCGGCGCGCCGTTTCCTGGGAGGTAAGCTCCGCCAGGTCCATCCCGGCGCGGCCTGCGACCTCACGGGCCCGCGACATCTTATTGTGCGTGGCAAGCCAGACTGGGGTCTCTGGCAAGAAGAGCATGCCCACGGCGAGGGCCGCGCCCGGTACGGCCGCAAGCCCCAGCATCCATTCCCAACTTTCCGTGGGCGCGAGGGCCGAGTTGACCAAGTAAGCCAACAACTGGCCTACCACGATCAACAGGGTATTCAGGGAGACCATACGCCCGCGGATCTTGGCCGGCACCATCTCTGAGATATACATGGGCGAAACAATGGATACCGCACCAACGGCAAAGCCTAGGAAGGTACGGGCCGTGGCCAGCATGGTCACCGACCCCGCCAGCGCACACCAGATGGAGCCCAAAACAAAGATGATGCCGCCGGCGATCAGCGTAAAGCGGCGGCCAAACCGGTCCGCAATGCGGCCTGCGGTCAAAGCACCCACTGCGGCACCCACCAGCAGCATGGAGGTTACCCACCCCTCTTGGTGGGCTGTCATATTAAATTCCGGGGTGATATACAGCAAAGCACCGGACATCACGCCGGTGTCATAACCAAATAATAAACCGCCAAGGGCGGCAATTGCTGCAACTACCTTGACATAACTTTCTTTATTCACAGCACGCAATTGTGTCAGGAGACTACGATGAACGTCATGTCACCCGATGCCGAAAACTTGCAACAATCCATCATAAAACAGCTGGATGTACGCCCCTTTATCGATCCAGAAGAGGAAATTGCCCGCCGCGTAGATTTCCTCGTGGAATACTTGGAAACGACCCATGCCAAAGGCTACGTGCTGGGCATTTCCGGCGGCCAGGATTCCACCCTGGCGGGAAAGCTCACCCAGCTGGCAGTAGAGCGGGTAGAAGGCGCCGAATTTTGGGCCGTGCGCCTGCCCCACGGCACGCAGGCGGATGAGGACGATGCCCAGATCGCCCTCGATTTCATCCGCCCCGATCACCGGCTCACCGTTGATATTCAACCGGCCACCGCAGCGCTGAGCCACGAGGTCGCCCGTGCGGTGAACCAGGATTCCTTGAACGATTTCAATCGCGGCAATGCCAAGGCGCGCCTGCGCATGACCGCGCAATATGCCATCGCCGGCGAGGTGGGCGCGCTGGTTGTGGGCACGGATCACGCAGCGGAAAACGTCACCGCGTTCTACACCAAGTGGGGCGATGGCGCGGCAGACCTACTCCCCCTGGCCGGGCTAAATAAGCGCCAAGGCGCGGCATTGCTCAAGCACTTAGGTGCGCCAGAGTCCACGTGGTCCAAGGTCCCCACCGCGGATTTAGAAGACGATAAGCCGCAGCTTCCCGATGAAGAGGCGCTCGGCGTCACCTACGCCCACATCGATGACTACTTAGAGGGCAAGGCGGTTCCCGATGCCGCCCGCGAGCGCATCGAGACCCTGTGGCACCGCGGCATCCACAAGCGCCAGATGCCGCAAGGGCCAACCGCCTAAGCCAGCGCCTCTAGCGTGGCGAGTGCCGCGCGCTCCAGCGGCCGGTTATAGGCCGAGCCGTGGGTCAGCGCGTGCACAGCTAGTGGGTGCAGTTGATGCATGGGAATCCAGGTTTCAATATCTTTCGGCGCCCCATAGCCGCGGAAGATTTCCTCTATATAGGGCGCGCCGAATAGCGCCAACATGCCCAAATCAGTGTGCGGATGCCCGCCGTGAGCTGCGGGATCGATCATGATGCCACCCTGGGCATCGAAAAGCAGGTTGCCTGCCCACAGGTCACCGTGGATGCGCGCAGGCGCCACATCCCAGCTGCGGGCGGCAATCGCATCGCAAGCCCGCTTAACCAAGTCCCTTTGCGCAGTACTGATTCCGGCCGGCTCCGCAAACGGCAGCACGCGCTGCTGGGCATAGAATTCACCCCAGTTATCGGTGGGCGTGCACTCCTGTTCAATGGTGCCGATGAAGTTTCTTCCTTCCCACCCCTCCGGCGCGCTGCCAAAAGCCGGCGCCCCAGCACGGTGCACGCGCGCAAGCTCCGCACCAAATTTTCGCGCTGCCTCTGCAGTGGGCGCTACCTCGTTGATGCGTTCTGTAACGATTTCCTTGTCGTCGGCGCTAATTACTGTGGCTACCGCATCCGTGGCTTCACCCAACCACCGGAGGCCGGCAGCCTCAGCACCAGCTTGGTCTTTATCGCGTACTTGCTTAGCAAAGGTCTGCATATTGACCAGCATAACTACTTCGGTAGCACACCAGGTTGGGCCGGAAAACTTAGAATTACATGCCTCGCACTTTAATTGACAAAGTTTTTCAGTTAGTTAATTGGCCCACTGCGAATTAAGATGCTGTACATAAATAATTTACCGAATGGTAAATTCTCTCTCGAATTGAAAAGGATAACTATGGTCGGAATTAACGGCATTAAGAGAAAGTTCGTCGGTGGTCTCCTCGCGCTTGGTGCTGCCTTGACGATGGCCCAGTCTGCCAACGCAGCAGAACCCCACGGCAAGGAAATGGTCACTTTCGGCGACTCTTTCTCCGCTAACGGCGGTGCCCCTGGGGATCGCGCAGCGGTCAGCCCTTTCTCCGCTTCTACTCCCCTACCGAACACGTGCAGTAACGACAAGCACAACTGGGCACATCAAACTGCCCGGAATCTCGGTCACAGCCTGGCGGACTACACGTGCAACGGAACCAGCTATTGGGTAGCTGCCTTCGTCGAACACGCAGTCCGCTCTGGGAATATTGGCCCCGATACGAAGGAAGTCACCTTCATGTATGGCGGCCTGCAGCCTGGCACCTATGTCGATGCACTGGCTAACGCCGCCGCCCCAAATATCCCTAAGGGCTCGAGCTACCGCGGATTGCTGAACGCGCAATTCAGTAAAATTCGATCCGTGGCCCCGAATGCACGCATCACGATGGTCAACTACGTTCCAATGACGGTTAATGACACCCTCTGTGTGGTCAATGACGACCGGATGCAGCTGCCACTGTCCATCCCAGGTGTTACTCGCGCAGAAGAAGAGTTCAACCGCGAAATCGGACGTGCCGCAGACTCCCTTGGCGTGAACTTCATCGATCTTCACAACCAAGCAAAAACGCACGATCCTTGCCAGCCGGACACCAACCACCGGTGGGCAGTCATTGCTCAGACCCCGACGGCCCCTTCCGTGATGCCAATGCACCCAACTGATGTTGGACACACAGGAATGGCAGGTATTATTACGAATGGCCTAAGGAACTAGGCCTCACCTCCCCTATTCCCAGAAAGTAAACTCGGAGTAAAAGTGAAGCGTATTAATAAGCTCGCCGCGGCTGCCACTTTCATTACAGCACTTGCGGGCACGAGCACCGTTGCCACAGCTGCAGTCCCAGGAAACACCGTTCTCGTTGGTGACAGTATTGTAGCCAACCCAACCGTCGCTGACCATGCGCTGAACAAGGCGCATAAAACGGCCAATACCGGAGTGGGCTGCGTTACCGATAATGCCATTGCCACTGAGATGAGCAATGTTTCCGGTGCACACGTTGACCAGTACCAATGCGCAGGTGCTTCTTTAGCCACTGGAGGCGTTCACGTCGATAACTCTCTCCGCAAGGCAGCAGAAGACGGCAACCTTAACCACGAGACCAAAAATGTCGTTATCGTTGCCGGCGCTAATGACACCTACCCCCACAAAACGGATATCGCAGCCTCCGACCGCGCGATTCGCGGTGGTCTCCGCAGCGCACTCGATGTAGCCCACCAGCACGCACCGAATGCCAAGGTGACTGTCGTAGGTTACCCGCACGTGACCCGCGGCAACTCCACTTGCCTGACCTCTTCGATCATTCCCCTACCCATCGCAGCCGTCTCTGACACAGAACAGCGCCTCCAAAACACCCTGCGCGAAGTGTCCGAGCAAAACGGCGCAACCTTCTTAGATGCACAGCCCATGTCTGAAGGACATGACATGTGCTCGCCAGACCGCTGGTGGGTTAACCTCGTTGACCCAGTACCACCAGCTCCCGGCAACCTACCACTGCACCTTAATGCCCACGGCACCGCAGCTTATGGCCAGTTTATCGGCCACGCTCTGCAGTAAGTAGAAAGAAATTATCCCGCATAATTTTAAACTATGCGGGATATTTTTATGAGTTTTTCTGGTTAGTGGTTATTGATCCAATCGATACCTGCCTGAAATTCCGCCCCACCGTACTGCATATGGGCAAGTTGTCCGCGTAGCAGGTTTATATTATCCATTGCGCCATGGTGAGAGGCCTCACCTACGATCTGCTGCAAAGGCAGCTTGCCGTGTGCTGCGTCCACCTCCATGGACGGGGATACCAATCCCAGGTAATCCTCTGGGTAGTTACAAATAATATCCTGCGGGTTGCAAACCTCGAACACGTCAGACCCCAGTTCGCCGTACCCACCGTCGAGGTGGCCTAGAACGCCGGTCGCATTGGACATGTCATCGTGATATTGCGCAGCACCATTGCCACCCTGGTACGGGTTGGCATAGAGGGCTGCAGATGCAAACCTTTCTTTATCAAGTGGTCCGCGCCCGTGCGCCGCATCGTTAATGATGCGTGCGGAAATATCTGCTCCCTCGGAATAGCCGACCAAGGAAATCTTGCTATTTGGGCAGTCATTCTGGATTTGCTGAATCTTAGCTGCGGTGCGGTTATATCCTTCGTTAGAAGAGTCAGAATATTTCGACACGGCAAATGGGAAGGCCTGGTAGCCCACAAAGGTGGCATTCGTATCCGGCTGGAGTCCGAGCGTAACGCCCATCTGTCCGGTAATTAGACCGTGCGGAACATCCGAAGGTGCTGACGGAATAGTATTCGCTCCGCCAGGAACAAAAACAACCTGCTGGTTAGCACACGTCGGAGCGGACATTGGGTTCCCAGGAATCGCCGCAGTGGCGGCGGGAGCAGAAAGTGCAAGTGCAGCTGCAGAGATTGCGCCAGCAGCCGCAGCTTTCACAGTAAAATTCATATAATTTCCCATTTTCAAAAGGTTCCGGCGGTTTGCACGGGTTACATTACATGAGTCTTAGTTAACAGGCGACACCCCAACGCACTGTGGCCTAAACGACAGGATGTGTTGGTGAAGTTATATGTTTAGCCGGTCTGGCGTGCTGGTATTAGGATTATTTCACT
>NZ_JBEHFR010000033.1:0-20118 GCF_040225635.1 Corynebacterium sp. KPL2830
TAAAAAATCCCGAGTTGAGGATCCGCCCCCGTCCGCCCCACCCGCGAGATTGACAAACTATATAGGAACACCCCCCGATAGCTACCCCCAGAGCTTAAACCAGTACTTCAAACCTGCAACTTTAGCCACTTTCGTAACACGCGCAACAAGCTGGCATGTTCGAAACTTTTCGAATGATCGTGGTTTCTACCAGCATTTTTCCAGATTGCGCGGCACCCATGGGCAGGCTAACTTTTAACTCGTTGCCACAAGCGAACGCCAAATGGGGTATTTCCATTCCCCGGCGTGTCGCAGGGGGCAGTTGAAAGACGCCAAACCTTTAAGGTTTGCACGCCTCGAGACCATGCACAGCCATGAAAAGGACTTAAACTTATGAAGCGCATGAACCGTGCACGCAGGAATGTAGCGCTAAGCATCATCACGCTTGGCACCGTTTTTGCTACCGGCACCTCCGCTTTTGCTGCTGATCCAGTGGCCAGCGTGGACGTTTCCAATGGCTCCTCTGAGCCCCAAGCCACCAACGTCGACAACGCGGGCGTTATCGACGCCGCCGTCGGCCTCGCAAATACCGCCGTTGGTGTGCTCAACGGCGATGCCACCCCGAAACTTAGCCAGAATGACTCCGGCGGGGTCAACATCGTCTTAGACCCTTCCTCCGTTCCTGGCCTGGGAGAGGCCTTCGCTCCCGAGGGAGACCGCTCCGGCCTCACCCCTGAGCGTGGCAAGGACGCATCTGGTAATACGGTGGTCTTCCCCACCTCCGGCACGTTGACTTCAGGCTTCGGCATGCGCTGGGGCGCGATGCACAACGGCATCGACGTAGCTAACCCAGTCGGCACACCGATCCACTCCGTCATGGACGGCACAGTCATTAACTCCGGCCCGGCACAAGGCTTTGGCAACTGGATTCGCATCCAGCACGTCGATGGCAGCATCTCTGTCTACGGCCACATGCCCGCCAACTCGCTGCGCGTCAACGTGGGCGACCACGTTTCGGCCGGCGACCACATTGCGGATATCGGCAGTGAGGGCCACTCCACCGGCCCGCACCTGCACTTCGAAATTCACCCAGGCGGCGGCGCAGCCGTTGACCCAGTGGGCTGGTTCGACGAACGCGGGATTTCGGTCTAGAGCTTTTCCATCGGCACGCCGCCGATGAGCATGAGCCGCACCTTGCCGGAGGAACCAAAGTCCACGGTCACCGTGGCGCGGGCACCGGAACCGGCCGTTTCAATCACGGTTCCGAGCCCGTACTTCGCGTGGTTGACACGGTCTCCTACCGCAAGGTTGAGGTTCTTATTCTTCGGCATGGAATTAGCTGCAGGCTGGCGAGTGCGTTGCGAAGGGGAAGACGTAGCGCGCTGGCCAAACCCAGCACCCCCACCACCGGAATAGCCGCCGCTAGAACCGCGGCGATAGCTCCGGCCATACTGATAGTCATCGGCTCCCCAGGAACCGGTGAGGTCACTATCGGAATCCTCTCGCCGCCAGTCGATGAGATCCTCTGGGATCTCGGCGAGGAAGCGACTGGCGGGATTGGTTACCGGATTGCCCCACGCAGAGCGCAAGATGGCGCGCGTGAGGTACAACTTTTCGCGGGCGCGAGTGATACCCACATACGCCAGGCGGCGCTCTTCGCTCAATTCCTTCGGGTTACCCAGCGAGCGCATGTGCGGGAATTGGCCGTCCTCCCAACCGGCGACAAAGACGACGGGAAACTCCAAGCCCTTCGCCGTATGCAGGGTCATCATGGTTACTACCCCGGTCTCAGAATCCGGAATCTGATCCGCATCCGCAACTAGGGAGACCTTCTCCAAAAAGGCTTGCAACGAGCCCGGCGCGGCTTCGCCTTCTTCTAATAGCTCATTGGGATCGACGGCATCCGCACCAGCGGCGGCCATCTGGTTGGCGGCCTCCGAGGTAAATTCGCGGGCCACGGAGACCAGCTCATTGAGGTTATCAAGACGCGCGCCGTCCTGCGGATCGTTGGAATTTTCTAACTCCGCCTTGTAGCCGGTGGCATCCAGGATGGCGGTGAGCAATTCGCCCAAATCGGGCTGGCCGGTTACCTCATCGCGCATGCCTGGGATTTGTGAGCGGATGCCATCCATCATGTCGTTGAACTTGGTAACGGCATTAACGGCGCGGGTGCCAAGGCCGGGGACGTCGCCCCGAGGGACATCGGCAAGCGCCTTGCCAAAACTTATCCCCTGGTTCTCCGCGTGCAGGGCAATCTGGCCCTGGGCCTTATCGCCGATGGCACGCTTGGGGACGTTGATGATGCGGCGCAGGCTCACCGTATCGTCGGGGTTATCCATAATGCGCAGGTAGGCCACCATATCGCGGATTTCGCGGCGTTCGTAAAAGCGCGTACCGCCAACGACCTTATAGGGGATGCCGGAGCGAATGAAGATATCCTCCAGCGCGCGGGAGGCATTATTGGTCCGGTACATCACGGCGATATCGGAATAGCTGTGGCCCTTATCCGCCAGCGCATCAATCTCCGCGGCGATAAAGCGGGCTTCATCATGCTCATTATCCGCCACATACCCCACGATGGATTCGCCATCGCCATGCGCGGTCCACAGGTTTTTCTCCCGGCGGTTCTCGTTTTTCGCAATCACGGCATTGGCCGCATTCAAAATGGTCTGCGTGGAGCGATAGTTCTGTTCCAATAAGATGGTGTGCGCCTGCGGGTAGTCGCGCTCGAATTCCTCGATATTGCGGATGGTGGCGCCGCGGAAGGCATAAATGGACTGATCGGAATCGCCCACCACGCACAGCTCTGGGGCATCGGGACCTAGCTCGCCCTTGCCCACGAGCGCTGCTACCAGCGCGTACTGGGCGTGGTTGGTGTCCTGATACTCATCAATAAGCACGTGCTTAAACCGCCGGCGATAGAACTCGACCACCTGCCGGTGCTCGGTGAATATGCGCACTACTTCCCCGATAAGGTCGTCAAAGTCCACCGCATTGGCCGCGCGCAGGCGGCGCTGGTACTCGGCGTAGACATCCGCCACGGTGGTCTCAAAGGGGTTCTTGGTCTGCTGCGCCTTGTCGGCCGCCTCGGCCGGGCCCACGAGCTCGTTTTTGTGGTTGGAGATCTGGTTCGCCAGCACGCGCGGGGTGTACTTCTTCAGATCCAGCTGCATGTCCTTGGCAATCATGGATAGAAGCCTGCGGGCATCGTCGCCATCATAAATGGTGAAGTTGGTATTAAGCCCCGGTACGAGCTGCGCGTTCTGGCGCAAAATGCGCACGCAGATGGAGTGGAAGGTAGATACCCACATGCGCTCGGCCACCGGCCCTACCAAAGAGCCCACGCGCTCTTTCATCTCTGCGGCGGCCTTATTGGTAAAGGTAATGGCGAGGATTTCCCACGGGTTTACCCCGCGGTGGCGCATGAGGTACGCGATGCGGCGGGTAAGCACCGCCGTCTTACCGGAACCGGCACCGGCGACGATAAGCAGGGGCCTGCCGGTATGGGTGACCGCCTCTAATTGCTGCGGGTTCAAACCTTGGGTTAAAGGATCGGATTCCGCGGGCCTGGGCGTGCTGCCAAAAGGATTCTGCTGTTCGGGCTGGCTAGGGGCAAAGCCGCCGCGGGAGGTAGTGCCGGAGGCGGGTTCGCGCGGGGTGGGAGAAGGGCTAAATGGAGAGTTATTCGTCATAATGCCTACCAACCTACTAGCCCCACCGGACATGGCCGGTATTTGCGGCATACACTGCGCTTTCCAAAACCTTGACCAAGTAGCACGATGGCACGGCGAAGTGGCACAATAAGGGACCATGACCGCTGAAGATAATGAATCCATCGTTGACAATGGTTTGGATATCCGCACGCCCACCGGCACGGATGATCCCCTATCTGATGCGGAAATCCAGCAGTATCGCGAGGAAATCAACCGCCTTGACCAAATCATCTTGGATGCCGTCAAGCGCCGCACCGAGGTCTCCCGCGCGGTGGGCCGCACCCGCATGAGCTCCGGAGGCACGCGCTTGGTACACACCCGCGAGATCGCCATCCTCAATGAGTTTCGCGCGGAGCTTGGCGAGGAAGGCCCCACCATCGCCTCTGCTTTGCTGCGCATGGGCCGCGGACGCCTGGGGTAAGGCCACCCTTTCAACCCTCGGATTAATTACGGACTAACCCATACTATGCAGTACGCTTTCGGGGCATGAACGCAGTACTCATCGCCGTCATCGTCATGCTCGCGCTTGCCCTCCTGCGCGTGCACGTGGTGGTGGCGCTTTTCATCGGTGCAATCGTCGGCGGCCTCCTATCCGGCATGGGCCTGGATGCCACCATGCTCGCCTTCCAGGACGGGCTCGGTGGCGGCGCCAAGATTGCCTTAAGCTATGCCCTCTTGGGCGCCTTCGCGATGGGTGTTGCCTCCGCTGGACTGCCGCAGATCCTGGCCAACTTTCTCATCGCCAAGCTCGGCGGCACCGGCGAATTAGATCCCAAGGCCGCGGCCACCACCAAGTGGATGCTCGTTATTGGCCTTATCGCCATGGCCGTGATGAGCCAGAACCTCATCCCCGTCCACATTGCCTTCATCCCGCTGCTCGTCCCGCCGCTTTTGGCGGTGATGAATAAGCTCAAGCTGGATCGACGCCTTATCACCACGTGCCTGACCTTCGGCCTTATCACCACCTACATGTTCATCCCGGTGGGGTTCGGGTCCATCTATTTGAACGATATTTTGCTCTTTAATATCGAAGAGGCCGGCCTGGATACCTCCAATATCAATATTATGCAGGTCATGGCCATCCCCGCCCTGGGCATGCTCACCGGCCTGCTCATCGCGATCTTTATCAGCTACCGCGCCCCGCGCGAGTACGAGGACCGTCCTATTGCCGCCGAAGAGCACCAGGAAACACCCTCGAGGTATAAAATCTGGGTCTCCATACTGGCGATTATTGCCACCTTCGCCGTCCAAATCATCATGCAGGCGCTCGATTTTGAATCCGATGGCCTGCTCGTCGGCGCTTTGACCGGCCTGGGCATCTTGCTCATTTCCGGCGCGGTGGATTGGAAGCACGCCGATGACGTTTTTACCAACGGCATGAAAATGATGGCGCTTATCGGCTTTATCATGATCACCGCGCAGGGCTTTGCCTCCGTCATGACGGCGACGGAGGAAGTCGGTCCGCTTGTCGATGCCACCGCCAACCTCTTTGGCACCAATAAGTTCCTCTCCGCAGGCGCCATGCTCTTAGTCGGCCTGGTGGTCACCATGGGCATTGGCTCGTCCTTTTCCACCCTGCCCATTATCTCCGTAATCTACGTTCCCCTGTGCGCCTCGCTCGGCTTTAGCCCCGCCGCCACGGTGGCGCTCATTGGTACGGCAGGCGCGCTTGGCGATGCCGGCTCCCCCGCCTCCGATTCCACCCTCGGCCCCACCGCCGGCCTCGGCGCCGATGGCCAACACGATCACATCCGTGACTCCGTCATCCCGACCTTTATCCACTTCAATATCCCACTACTTATCGCCGGCTGGATAGGCGCCCTCATCCTTTAAATGCCACACTCTTCGCGGTGCCGTTGGCACTCATTCTCGACTACGGTGGGAGGGGTACACATTGCCAATGCGCTCGTCGCCAGAAAGGCCAATTGCCATGGATATCACCGCATCGTCCCAGTGGAAAGACCTGGTCAAGGTTTATGAAGAAAAGCAGGACATGCGCCTTCGCGAACTCTTCGCCGCAGACGCAAACCGCGCGGAGAACTACACCTTCGACGCCGCCGGCCTGCACGTGGATTTATCCAAAAACCTCATCGATGACGAAGTCCTCCAGCATCTGGTCGAGGTAGCCCGCACCGCCGATGTGGAAGGCCGCCGCGATGCCATGTTTGCAGGCGAGCATCTCAACAACACCGAAGATCGCGCCGTGCTGCACACCGCCCTGCGGTTGCCGGTAGAAGATGACTTGCACGTCGATGGCCAAGATGTCGCCGCCGATGTCCACGAGGTCTTGGGACGCATGCGCGATTTCGCTACCGCCTTGCGCTCCGGCTCTTGGTTGGGGCATACCGGCCACACCATCAAAAAGGTGGTCAATATCGGCATCGGCGGTTCCGATCTCGGCCCAGCCATGGCCGCACAGGCCCTTCGCTCCTATGAAGTAGCCGGCATTTCCGCAGAGTTCGTCTCCAACGTGGACCCTGCCGATATGGCCGCCACCTTGGACGGGCTCGATGCCGGCTCCACCCTCTTTATCGTTTCCTCCAAGTCCTTTACTACGCAGGAAACCCTGACCGATGCGCACGCGGCCCGCCGTTGGCTCATCGATCAATTCGATGGCGATGAATCCGCCGTAGCTAAGCATTTCGTGGCCGTATCCACCAATGCGGAGCAGGTGGAGAAATTCGGCATCGATACGGACAACATGTTCCCGTTCTGGAATTGGGTGGGCGGGCGCTACTCCCTCGATTCCGCCATTGGCCTGGCCCTGATGTGCACCATTGGCCCGATGGACTTCATGCGCTTGTTGGAAGGCTTCCACGCTATGGATGAGCACTTCCGCACCACCCCGCTAGAGCGCAATGTGCCCGTACTCATGGGCCTGCTGGGCATCTGGTACACCAATTTCTTTGGCGCCCAAACCCACGCTGTCCTGCCCTACTCGCAGGACCTCGGCCGCTTTCCCGCCTACCTGCAGCAGCTGACGATGGAATCTAACGGCAAGTCCGTGCGCCGCGATGGCACCGCAGTGACCACTGGAAATACCGGCGAGATCTACTGGGGCGAGCCGGGCACCAACGGCCAGCATGCCTTCTACCAGCTCATGCACCAAGGCACCCGCCTCATCCCGGCGGACTTCATCGGCTTTGCTCGCCCCAAGGAGGACTTCCCCACCGCGGACGGCACCGGCTCGATGCATGACCTGCTCATGGGCAATTTCTTCGCCCAAACCAAGGTGCTGGCCTTTGGCAAGACGGCCGAAGAAATCGCCGCTGAGGGCGTTGACAAAAGCCTCGTGCCGCACAAGGTGATGCCGGGCAACCGCCCCACCACCACGATTATGGCCGAGGAACTTACTCCCTCCACCCTGGGCGCGCTCATCGCGTTCTACGAGCACATCGTCTTTACCCAGGGCACCATCTGGGATATTAACTCCTTCGACCAGTGGGGCGTGGAGCTGGGCAAGCAGCAGGCCAATGACTTGGCCCCTGCCGTCTCCGGCAGCCAAGAGGTTGATTCCGGCGACCAGTCCACTGATAAGCTCATCGGCTGGTACCGCGCCAACCGTTAGTTCCGGCCCGAGCATGCCCGGGCCCAAGCGCCGCGTGCTCGGGCACCAAAAATGTCCAAAACAACCGCGTTCTTAAAAATATCGCCCTCAGAAAGAGACAAACGCGGTTGTTTTGGACATCTTCGTGCCTAAGCACCACAGATCACTAAAGCGCCCGCCCTGAAGTGACGTTTCGCTTCGGGCCAGGCGCTTTCAGGCAAGGTGAATTTACAGCTTCACCATCGGCTGCCAACCGGCTGGGATGTTCTTCGAGCTAACAACCTTGCGGCCGAACGGGAAGCAGGTCACTGGAATCATCTTGAGGTTGGCCCAGGCAACGGGGATACCGATGATGGTAATCGCCTGGATGACGGCGGTAACGACGTGACCAATGGACAGCCACAGGCCTGCAATGACGAACCAGATGACATTGGAGATGGCAGACATTCCGCCGGTACCCTTGCGTGGTTCAACCACGGAGCGACCGAACGGCCACAGGGCGAACTGGCCCATGCGGAACGAGGCAACGCCCGCAGGAATCGTCACGATGAAGATGCAGGCGATGATGCCGAAGAGGAAGTAGCCCAGCGCAAGAACGATGCCGCCGGAGAGTAGCCAGATGATATTAAATACAAGATTTAGTAGTGATCGCATGCCCACCAGCTTAGCGCGAAAAGCGTAAAGGAACCTTAGAGCGGCTGGCAGTGCGGGCAGAACCAGATGATGCGCTCTAATTCGCCCTCGTCCCCACCGCGGTCAACGCCGCCCAGGGAATCCTTCTGGATGATGGTGCCGCAACGCCGACAGCGCTTGCGATTGCGCCCAAAAACATAGGTAGTCTCCCCGGCGCGGCGCACTCCTGTAGTCACGCGAATGGGCGAGTTGCGGTTGGCCCACATGATGCGCTTGCCGATGTCCACTACCTGTTCCACATCCACCTCTGCCACCGGTGTGGCCGGGTGAACGCCGGCGAGGAAGCAGATTTCGGCGCGGTATTCATTGCCAATGCCCGCAACGACCTTCTGGTCCAAAAGCGCCGTGCCGATGCTCCGATCGGGTCGCGCGCGTAAACGGCGCAGCGCCTCCTCGCGGTCCCAGTCGGGGTCCAAGATATCTGGGCCAAGGTGCGCGATGCGGCTAAAGTACTGATCTGCGTCGAAGATATCGACAAAACCCAACCAGTGGCCCACGAGTTCAATATCGCGCGGTGAATGGGCTAATTGCAGCACGATGCGCGCGCTATGGCCGGGCTTGCGCCAGCGGTCGCCGGCGTAGTGGATGGCCCAGGTGCCCTCCATCTTTAGGTGGGTATGCACGATGGTCTGGTCGAATTGCATGAAGAGGTGCTTGCCATAGGGCCACACGCGCTCACAGATGGTGCCGGTGAGGTTAACGGTAGCGTGCTGCGGCACGCGGACGGAACAGCCGGTGACCTCGCGCCCGGCCATAAACTGCAGGCGGCGCGAAAGTTGTAGGACGGAATCGCCTTCGGGCATGGGAATGGCCTCCTTCCGTCGGACTCAGACACAGTGGCCCCACCAAAATACACCTGCAGGCAGGTGGCGCTAGCGACGGTACCCGCCGCGCGGGCGGAAGCCACCGGAACTGCGGGGTGGCGGGGGCGGAGGTGGATCGTCGAAGCTGAGCTCCTCGATAGCTTCGGAGGCACGCCTGCCGCCGCGCAGACCGCCGCCGCACAGGCCACCGCTCGAGCCATCACGTGAGTTACCCCGCGAGTCGTCCGGTGAGCCGTCCCGCGCCCCGCGGCGCGGAACGCGCGGCGGCGCAGCCTGCCCGGCAATGCGTATGCCCTTTGGGGTAATGCCTGCCCCGAGCGAGCGCAGGATATTAGCCGCTGAGGTGTGGTGGATGGGGTTGCCATTGCACTTCTCAATCACCAGCGGCGACATGTGCCCGGCGGCGATGAGTTCTACGAGCGAGGACAGGAGGCGGGCGTAGACGTCGGTGGTCTCAATTCCATCGGGCAGGGCGTCGATGAACGTGGTCAAGGTCTTGCCGCCGCGGGTGAGGTGGGCGATGGGGAGGCCATCGCACAGCACGACCAGTGCCCCGGCGGAGCGGGCCGGCCCGCCGGTGGCTTTGCCATCGGCATCGTCGCGCTGCGGCCAGGGTAACGCCGCGCCGTAGGGGTTAGCGGGATCCACGGCGGCGAGCACGAAGGTTTCTGGATCGGTGGTGCCAGACGGCCAGCCGGTGACATCGGGGGAATCCGCCAGGCCGCGGAGGCGATCGATAATAGCCGGGGTGGAAAATTGCGCGGCGCCGAGATCCTCAATGACATAGCCGCGCATGGCCTTGCCGGATTCCTCAAAGCCGGAAAGCACCTTATAGGCCAGCGCGAAGCCGCCGAGGACGTCCTCGGCCACCACGGAGCCGCGGGTGACCACGCCGTAGCGATCCAGCCAGGCCTCGCCGTGCGCCACGGACCGCGAGGTGGCATCTTGGGCTGCGGGCACCGCCAGCGACCAGCGGCCGAGCATATCGGGCGGGATCTGGCCGGCGCTTCCGTTGGCGTTTTGGGTCTGGGCGAACGAGGTGCGGCCCATGCGCAGCCGCGAGCGCGTGGGGCGCCGCTTGGAGCGGTGGGCGGTAGAACCGCGGCCAGCGCGGGAGGCCCCTCGCCCGCCTGACGATAAGCGCGTGCGGATGGGTGCGAAGGAATCCGGGCTGGCCAGGCCCATTTCCACCAGCCCCCAGAGGGCCTCGCGAGTCTCCTCGGCGGTACCGGGGACCTCGGCGGCGATATCGGAAAAGAGGAAGCCGCCGCCGCGCTCGAGCACGCCTAAAATGGCGCGCTGCAGCATGCTTACGCCCTCCGGATCGGTTTCGGGGGCCAGCTGGGCGGCGTAATCGGTAGGCAGCAGCATCACCCACGGATCGGCAGCTCCGGCCTTTCCGGCGCCGACGATCATCACCTCACCATTGGCGGTTAGCTCATCTAGCATGCGGGGCGAATAATCCCCCACGCGGGCGGGCAAAATGATGGATTCCCAGGCAGAGGCCGGCAGGCGAACCCCGGCGAGCTGCTCGATAGCAGAAAATACTCCATCGGCACCGCGCAGTGCCGGCCGCTTCCCGGCGGGCGCGATGCCGTGCCATTCCGGAAGGAAGCGGGCGAAGGTGGCGCCGGAGACCGGCTCGGTATCCGCGCGCGCAGCCGCAAGCGAGCGCGAGCGAATGGTCTTTAATACCTCGGCGGCGCAGTACTCCTGGTCCTCTATTCCCTGCCGGTAGTGGCCCTCCACGATCGAATCCAGGCCAGCCAGGGTGGTATGTGCAGCGGAGACGGAAATGCCGAAGGCAGCTGTTAAGTCCGCGAGCACGAACGGGCCGCGGGTGCGCGCCCAGCGGCTGATGAGCTGTGGGAGGGCATCGGCAAGCGTGGCGACCTGGGCGGGGATGCCGGGAGGAATGGGGACACCGAGGGCATCGCGAAGCAGCGCCGCATCCTGGGACTGGGCAAGGTGCTCGCGCCCGCCGATGCGCACCCGCATAATCCGCGAGCCCAGGTTATCCAGGGCGGCCAGGGGAACATCCGTATGCTCGCCCAACTCCTCGACCGGGATGGGGCCCAGCACGCGCAGGAGATCCGCGACCTCCTCGGTGGTGCGCGCCCGGCGCGAAGGAGCGGTGCGCTGCAGCTGGGCATGGACCTCATCGATGATCGCGGGATCCAAAAGCTCGCGCAGCTCCACCGTACCGAGCAGCTTGGCCAAAAGCGCCGGGTCAAGGGCAAGGGCCGCCGCCCGCTTTTCCGCCAGCGGGGAATCGCCCTCGTACATGAAGGCGCCGGTGTAATTAAAGAGCAGCGACGAGGCAAAGGGCGATGGTTGATCCGTGGTGACCTCCGCAATGCGCACGCGGCGGTGCCCCAAATCGCGCATGACCTCCTGCAGCGCCGGGACATCATAGACATCCTGCACGCACTCGCGCACCGTTTCCAAAATGATGGGAAAGGACGGGTACTTGCGGGCAACATCCAAAAGCTGCTCGGCGCGCTGGCGCTGCTGCCACAGCGGAGCGCGCTTGCCGGGATTGCGCCGGGGCAAAAGCAGCGCGCGGGCCGCGCACTCGCGGAAGCGGGAGGCAAAAAGCGCGGAATTGCCCACCTGCTCGGCCACGACATCGGCAATATCGTCGGCGTCGAAGGCAAAAATCGTGCCATCGGGATCGGCCTCGCCCTCGGGCAGGCGCAGCACGATGCCATCATCGCCGGCCACCGCCTGCGGGTCCATGCCGGTGCGCTCCCCCACCCGCGCGCCCACCGCCAAGGCCCAGGCGGAATTAACCGGCCGGCCAAAGGGGGTGTGCAGCACCACGCGCCAGTCCCCCAGCTCATCCTTGAAGCGCTCGAGCACGAGCGTCTTTTCATCTGGAATAATGCCGGTGGCCTCCTGCTGTTCGCGCAGGTAGGACAAGATATTGCTGCGGGCATTGTCATCGGCATCCACGATAATGCCCGGGTCCGTATTTACCTCGCGGCGATACTCACCCAAAGCCTGGCCCAGCTCATAGGGGCGCCCGGCACCATCGCCATTCCAAAACGGCAGCCGGCCCGTATGCCCCGGCGCGGGCGTAACTAGAACCTGATCACGGGTAATCTCCTCGATGTGCCAGCTGGTCGCGCCCAGGGTAAAGACATCGCCCACGCGGGATTCGTAGACCATCTCCTCATCAAGCTCGCCCACCCGGCGCGGGGCCTTCCCGGACTCCCCACCGCTATAGAGAAAGACGCCGAACATTCCCCTATCCGGGATGGTGCCGCCACTGGTCACGGCCACGCGCTGCGCCCCCGGCCGCGGGGTCATCACACCGGATACACGGTCATAGACCACGCGGGGTTTTAGCTCCGCAAAATCCGTGGATGGGTAGACGCCGCTGACCAAGTCGATCACGGAGTCGTAGACCTCGCGGGCCAGTTCGCGGTAAGGATGGCTGCGCTTGACGATGTCATACCAGTCATCCGCGCTTAAGCCCTCCTCGCCCGCTGCGGCCACCGCCGCCACGGTCTGCTGCGCGAGCACGTCCAGCGGGTTGCGCGGGGTATGCATCTTCTCAATCATCCCGCCGCGCATGCGCGCAACCGTCAGCGTGGATTGCACCAGGTCCGCGCGGTGCTTGGGATAAAACGCGCCGTGCGAGACCGCGCCCACATGGTGCCCGGCGCGGCCCACGCGCTGCAGGCCCGAGGCCACCGAGGGCGGCGATTCCACCTGTACCACCAAATCCACCGCGCCCATGTCGATGCCCAACTCCAGAGAGCTCGTGGCCACCACGGCTTTCAGCGTGCCTTCCTTCAGCATCGTTTCCGTCATGGCGCGCTCGTCCTTGGACACCGAGCCGTGGTGCGCCCGCGCGATGACCGCCGGCGCCTTGCCCGCAACGTGCGAGTGCGCCATCAACTGGGCGGGATCGCGCCGGGTTTCCGGCGAGAGCGAATCCGGGTCATATTCCTGCGCGTAAAGCTCGTTGAGCCGGCTGGTCAGGCGCTCGGCGCTGCGCCGCGAGTTCACGAAGACCAGCGTGGAGCGATGCGCCATGATGTCGGCGTAGAGGTCTTGGGTAATAAACGGCCAGATGGAATTCGCGGTGGGCAGCGCGGTGTCTTCTTCCCCGCCGAAGTCCTCCCCGCCGTCGCCGCTGCCTTCCGGCCCGCCGGTAATACCAATGGCATCATCGACGGTGAGCTCCCCAATGGTCGAGCCCGCCTCCGGCGTGGGGAGATCCGACATATCCTCTACCGGCACGCGCACATCCAAGTCCCACTTCTTGTGCGCTTCCGGCGCCACGATTTCCACCGGGCGGTTGCCGCCCAAGAAATCCGAGACGGCCGAAAGCGGGCGCACCGTGGCAGAAAGCCCAATGCGTTGAAAATCCCCCGCAATTTCTTGCAGGCGCTCCAGGGTCAGGGCGAGATGGGCGCCGCGCTTGGTGCCGGCCAGCGCGTGGATTTCATCGATGATGACGGTATCGACGGTTTTCAAAATCCCCGCCGCCTTCGAGGTAAGCATCAAATACGCCGATTCCGGGGTGGTAATGAGGATATCCGGCGGCTTGCGTACTTGCCGCGAGCGCTCTGCCGAGGGCGTATCGCCCGAACGCACGCCTACGGAAATATTCGGCGCCTCCAGACCCAGCTTTTCCGCGGTGCGCGCAATGCCGGTCAGCGGCGCCCGCAGGTTATTTTCCACGTCCACGCCCAGCGCTTTGAGCGGCGAGATATACAGCACCCGCACGCCGGTGGCGGAGCCTGCGGCGTTTCCTACCGGCAGGGCCAGTTGTCCTTCGCGTTCCACCAGGTTATTCAGCGCCCATAAAAACGCCGCGAGCGTCTTACCAGAACCCGTGGGGGCAACCATCAGTGCGTGGTCACCGCGGGAAATCTTGTCCCAGGCCTGGGCCTGTACCGCGGTGGGAGCGGCAAAAACGTCCTGGAACCACCGCGCCACTTGGGGGCGAAAGCGCTCAAGGATGTTTTCTGGCATGACCACACTCTAGTCCCCGTTGTAATGTGGGCACCATGACCGTCGAGATTTCTGATTCCCGCCTGACCAATTCGCTCGCCCAAGGCTGCGGCGAGATTTTAAAGGGCGTGCGCAATGGTGGCCTGCTGCGGGGCCTTTCGCTTGGCGATGCCGGCGATGACGCCGCCCAAGAATGGATCGCTCGCGTATTAGAACAGCACCGGCCCGGCGATGGCGTGCTCTCTGAGGAGGCCTCCGATGATCTCGCCCGGCTAAAAAAGAAGCGCGTTTGGATCGTGGACCCGCTTGACGGCACCAAGGAATTTGCCACCGGCCGCCAGGACTGGGCGGTACACATCGCCCTCGTTGAGGACGGCACCCCAATCCACGCCGCGGTGGGCCTGCCGGACTACGGAGTGACCTTTAAGTCCTCTGATGTGCGCGCCGTTGCCGGCCCGCTATCCAAGAAATTCGTCATCTCCCGCAATCGCCCGCCCAAGGTGGCCGGCTATATCGCAGAAAAGATGGGTTACGAGACCGAGGGCATAGGCTCTGCCGGTGCTAAGGCCATGCACGTGTTGCTTGGTGATTATGACGGTTATATTCACGCCGGCGGCCAATACGAATGGGACCAGGCCGCCCCGGTCGGCGTTGCCATGGCAGCCGGCCTGCACTGCTCCCGCCTCGATGGCAGCCCCATTACCTTCAATAACGAGGACACCTTCATCCCCGATCTGCTCATCTGCCGCCCCGAGCTCAAAGACGAGATTCTAGAGCACGCAGCGGCCTTTGCCGAGGAGAATGGCGGCTTCTAAACTGGTGCCTATGATTGAGACTCCTTATGAGGATCTCCTCCGCCGCGTCCTCGAAGAAGGCACGGCCAAAGGCGATCGCACCGGCACCGGCACGCGCTCCATTTTCGGCGCGCAGCTGCGCTATAATTTGGCGGAATCCTTCCCTCTGCTAACCACGAAGAAGGTCTACTTTCGCGGAATCATTGGCGAGCTGCTGTGGTTCCTGCGCGGTGATTCCAATGTGAAATTCCTGCAGGATAATAACGTGCGCATTTGGAACGAGTGGGCCGATGAGAATGGCGACTTGGGCCCGGTCTACGGCGTGCAGTGGCGCTCCTGGCCCAGCCCGGATGGGAGCCACATCGACCAAATCCAACAGGCGCTCGATACCCTGAAGAATAACCCGGACTCACGCCGCAATTTGGTCTCCGCGTGGAATGTATCGGAGCTCGACCAGATGGCGCTTATGCCCTGCCACCTGCTCTTCCAGCTCTACGTGGCCAATGACACGCTGTCTCTGCAGGTCTACCAGCGCTCGGCGGATATGTTCCTGGGCGTACCCTTCAATATCGCCTCTTATGCTGCGCTGACCCACATGTTTGCCCAGCAGGCCGGCCTCAAGGTAGGCAATCTCATCTGGACCGGCGGCGATTGCCACATCTACAACAACCACGTGGAGCAGGTACAGCAGCAGCTTTCCCGCGAGCCGCGCGAGTACCCGCAGCTCAAACTCAACAAGGCGAAGGACCTCTTTTCCTATGACTTCGCCGATTTTGAGGTGCAGGGCTACGACCCGCACCCGGCCATCAAGGCGCAGGTGTCGGTCTAATGCTCGGCGCGATCTGGGCGCAGTCCCTGGACGGCATCATCGGCGATGGTGCCCAGATGCCTTGGCACGTGCCGGAGGATCTCAAGCACTTCAAGGACGTCACCATGGGCGCGCCTGTCATCATGGGCCGCAAGACCTGGGAGTCCCTCAACCCTAAGTTCCGCCCTCTGCCCGGCCGGGAGAATTACGTGCTCTCCTCGCGCGCGCCCGGCACGTGGTCAACTGGTGCTACGGTGGGCAGAACGATGCCCGCGCTTGCCGATGCCTGGGTCATCGGCGGCGGCCAAATCTACACCGCCGCCTTGGACCAGGTGGACCGCATCGAGGTCACTCTCATGGGCGTAAACATCGGCGATATCTATGGCGAGGATGCCGTCTTTGCCCCGGATATCCCCGATACGTTTGGCTTGGCCTACAGCACGGACTGGCTCACCTCAGACAAAGGGCATTTAGAGCTTCCCGAGCAGCCGGCCAGCGAGCTTCCCATGAAGTACCGCTTTTTAACTTACGATAGAAAGGACGCAGCATAATGACTGTACAAGCACCCGAAACCAATGCCGATGTCACCATCTTCTACGCCGACTGGTGCCCATTTTGCGCCAAGCTCATTAAGAACTTGGACCGCACCGAAACCCCATACGAGCTCGTGGACGTAGAAGGCGATAACGCCGACGACATCAACGAGTGGATTAAGTCCGTCAACGACGGTAACCGCATCATCCCCACCGTCTTGTACTCCGACGGCACTCACGAGACCAACCCGCCTGCATCCTCCGTGCGCAACAAGCAGGAAGAGCTGGCACAAGCCTAAACCTCATAGCTAAGGCTGCTGGCCGGACCTATACAAATGGCCGCGCACGCAGCCTTTTGGGGCGCACTCGCGCCCCACTGCTATTATGATCCGAGTTGCATGAGCAACATCCCCGCCCCAGTAGCTCAGGGGATAGAGCACGGCTCTCCTAAAGCCGGTGTCGGAAGTTCGAATCTTCTCTGGGGCACCAATTTGTACCCCTCTGACCTGTATCAGAGGGGTAAATTTTTCCACGCTTCTGCTTATTGACCCCGAGCACCAAAACTCTAAGGCGTCGAATTTGGTTTTGATACGGTTTAGTCATGAGCCAGACGCGTCCGCAAAACATTGGCATCGTACTTTTTGACGGGTTCGAGTTACTCGATGTTTTTGGCCCCGCAGAAGTACTCGCAAATACACCAGGCCTTGAAGTGAACTATCTGTCAAAACATGACAGCCCGGTAAGCAGCGCTCAAGGCGTACGCATAGTTCCGACAATGCGTTTTGAATCTTTCTCTGGAGATACTCTGCTTGTACCAGGAGGACGCGGTACACGCTCACTTGTTCAAGATCCAGAATTCCTCCGCCAGCTAACCGCCCTTGCAAGCTCGGCGGACATCATCGCCTCAGTTTGTACTGGGTCGGCGCTACTCGCCGCCGCAGGCTTATTAGAAAACCACACCGCTACCACCAATAAAAACGCGTTTGACTGGGTTAGAACGCACGGCCAGAAAATTGAATGGAAAAAGCAAGCTCGATGGGTCCACGACGGCAATCTCTGGACATCATCCGGTGTGGCGGCAGGAATTGATATGGCGGTGGCCTTCATTACTCACTTCTTCGGTGAAGAAACAGCATCCTCGGTCACCAATCATATTGAGCTTATCGTCAACAACAATCCCAATAATGATCCGTTTTCAGTCTAAGTTTTTAACAGAAAACGAACTCAATAGCGCCTGAACCCCGGAAAAGAGAGACATCGGGGGTCAAGCCCCTCAGTCCTTAAACTATTGAGCGTGAACCAAGGCTGCATATTTTTGAGCTGATCCAAAATTAAGCTAAAGTTACCACCGTTAATTTTGCAGGTGACGGAACGTTTTGCACCACGCTCGCTCACACCATCCGCCGTACAGAAAGGTACTCACAGATGATTACCACTATTCTTGCTGGGCTATTGGCTGCAGGCACTGGTTTAACCGGCCCCAGCACTCCAACCGCAGAAGCTTCCCCCGCAGCCCAGCACCAAGAACATGCGTCCACGGCTACTCCTGACAGCGATACTTCTGACGTGCAGGCGCTTATCGATGATGCCCAAGACCAGGCTGGCTACGAGTTCATTACCGTGCGTTACGACGGAGAATTCGCGCATATCGCTTTGGATCCCGAAACCTACAACCCGGATAGCGATAGGGCGACATTTGAAGCCGTGTCCAAGTTGCTCACCGAGAAGGGCTATGAGGTCACTGCAGTCCTCTAAACCTTTTGCCTCTACTCCCCCGCAAAGGCTTTATCCTCTGTTTCGTTGCCGTTCTGCGCAGCAGCCCTGCGCACCCGAAGTGCACCGACGAATCCCAGCGCAAGGAATGCGGCAGCAGCAACGAGCGACCACTGCGCGGCGTTGGTCATGCCTTGGCTTAAGGCCTGCACCACTGCCCCAGGCGCACGGTGCTCTGCGTTGCGGAGGCTTGCCCGGAGTCATCGACGGGAATATCCCGCAGCACCGTGCCGGTCAGATGTGCAGAGGCGAATCCAAGCCCCAAGCCATACAGGGTCAGCGGCGTGGCGATGATCCAACCATTCGTATCCGGCCCCATAAGCAGGACGAGGATAAGGACGCCGACGGCTTCCAAGCCGAACCCGATGAGCACGGTGCCAGGTGCCCCCGTACCGTGCCGCAACATGGCGGGCTGGCGCACCGGAAAACAATGCTCCGATTGCCATGGCTGCCAGCACCAGGCCCGCTGACATCGTGCTGAGATCCGATGCATTAATCAGGTACAGCGGCAGCACGAAGATGATGGCAAACTCGCCGAGTGCTACCGCACCAGCGGTGATATTTCCCCACGAAAACGTGGAATAAGAAAATAATTCAAGGTCCAGCAGCGCTGAGCGGTGACCCCGCTCGCGGTGCTTTTCCCACCGAATAAATAGCGCGAAGCCTACAGCCGAAATCGCGAGAGCCACCGGAACCGGTGAGATGGGCGCGTTTTCTGACCAAGTCCAGCCAAAGAAACTGAACGAGGATTGGGGCTTCCACCAGCCTAGATCGGGGCCCTCAATAATCGCGAATACCAGGACACCCATTCCGTCAGTGCACGACCGGCGAGCGGTCCGACCGCCGCCGCCCCGGAAATAACCGCACCCCACACACTAAAGGCTGCGGCGCGGTACTTGCCGCGGAATACGGCATTAACCGTGGAAAGCGTGGACGGCATGATGAACGCGGCGCCGATAGCCTGCACAGCGCGCGGAGATCAACGTGGCGGCAGTGGTAGAAAATCCCGCCAATACGCTGCCTGCCACAAATATTGTCAGGCCGGTGAGGAAGGCGCGCTTGCGTCCCCAGGCATCCGCAATCTTGCCCGTCACAGCAGCGCCGCCAGTAGCACCGCATAGAGGCTGTTGACCCACTGCGCCTGCGTCAGGTTGAGCTGCAGGTCAGTGATGATCGACGGCAATGCCACGCCGACGATAGTGCCATCTAAAACGATGACTCCCAGCCCGACGGAAAGGACTGCCAGGCTTATCCAATCGCGGCGAGTAGGCGCCGTGACGTTTTTGTGCGCTGTGCTCGCACATAGTTAGGCGTTCACCGAAGCATTGGGGCTGCCTTCATCTGGTTCCTTGATGGCCCGCCCCAAATTCACGAGGAAGACCGTCAGACCCACCGTGATAAAGATGTGGCCCAGCCCAGCGATGCCAGAAATCATCTCATTGGATTCCTTGCCCAGCACCGTCAAAATGCCGTGTGAAATTTGCATTCCAACGGTGAGCACAACGCCCACGTTGTACAGCCAGAAGAACGAGTTGAACAGCTGGCGGTGCCGCGACAGTGCGAAGACTTTTTCCAGCGCCAAGAAGATGAGGAATAGCATGAAGCCCAGCGCCAGCAAGTGGGTGTGAGCCACGCTTAGCTGCGTATATTCGCCTTCCGGGAAATCTTGTAGCTTCGTAAACTCCCGATAAAACAAACCAGCAACCAAGCCCAAGACGAGGTAGAAAATCGCTGCCCTATACAAAGCCTTCATGTCATTACTCCTTCCCAGTCATCACCGTGACTGGATACGAGGGGATCAATTACTCTAAATACATATCTTGCCCCAACTTCTCTGGCTTTGAATCGCAGAGGCAGTTGAACCTTGAATCAACCAGTAGGTTGATTGGACACGCGTATCCTCATGTCCTCTTCATTCCTGCAAGGAGTGCGCCCCAGAAAACTAGCGCTTCTAGCGCTCGGCTTTTACATTTTTCTTTTCAAATACAGGACCGGAACGGGCCAGCGCGAGGAACACTAGCACGGTTCCGATAGTCGCTGAAAGCAATGGAGCTACAGCATTACCTGATTGCTGCCCAGCATCGGCAGTATCAATTCCCACGTTCATTAAAATCGGCGCTGCGATGAGCAAAACCACGCCGACGAATCCGGTAGCCAACGACAACTGCATTTTCCGATTCATCACTTATCCTCATTCTTTCGACGCCGTTCGGAAACATAATCCGCCATCGATAGAACGACACCTATGAGCAAAATTGTGACCACTAAAGCAAGTGTCCAGTGATAGTCATTAAACAGAACCCCGAGCACAATGGCTATCAAGGCGGAGACACAGAATGGCCGCAAATGCTTCCACAAGCTTCTCATGGTTTTCAGGCTACCTAATCAACATTTAAAATACATGTGCAATGAGGTTACCCTCGTTTAGTGGACACCCTATTAGTACGGATCTTGTGTCCGTAGGAGAGGATGTTCATTGTGAGTTC
>NZ_JBEHFR010000034.1:0-18416 GCF_040225635.1 Corynebacterium sp. KPL2830
GCAAGCAGCTTCTTTTCAATCGCATCAATCTTGGCCTTATCAGCCGGATCTCGTCTCGCCATAGTAGTCATTCTGGTCCATCTCCTCATGCAGGTTAGGTACCCACACACAAACCATCAGACACTCTCAAGGAAGTGCATCTCCCCTGCGATGTTTAGGAGTCCTGTAAAAGCCAGGCAGTCAGTTCTTTTACTGCTTGGCTTTTGCCTCCTGGATAATTAGCGTTCAATTCTGCGGACACAGATTCAAGTATTTTGTTGGAGAGTTTCTCAGCCTTATCGGAGCTGATGCTTCCGCGTAGATCATCTAGCGGTACAGAAAGCATGCCATCCCTACTCGGACGCATCCAATACGAGTGCATATCATCAGCGTAGATTTTTGGGAATGTTCCTAATACCTGGGACTCAAGAACAACATTGCCAAAGAATAATGAGGACAGTCGTTTTTCTTCCATGAGCCTAATTCTATAGAAATAATATTCTGCAGTTTGTTTCTCTAACTCTCACTCGATTCAGAACTTGTCTCTATCCATTGTCTTGCCTGGGGAAAAAGAAGAAACATAATAGCTACCACCGCAGGAAGAATTAAACCACTATAGTCTTCCGAAAGCACAGCAACGCCTGCATAAATAAACGATAATACTTCACCCGAGACCAGAAAACACTGCACCAATTGGTTATTACTTACCGCTGCCCGTTGCCCCGATGCATAGGCCGTGCGGCCCCATTCCGCCATGCGCGGATTCTTTGAGATCCACGGTCACCGGCTGCCCAATGGAATCGATGCCGATGGGCACCATGAGCCGCGAGGCACCATCGCGCCCGTGCCACATGCCGCTGGCGACCAATTCGTCCACGCCACTGTAACCGAGCAGCCCCAGCAAATCATTGCCCCGGCGCCCAGAGGTGCTATCGGGGCGGCGAAAGACCGCCATCCGGCGGGCCATAATCGTGGCCGCGGCAGTGCCCAAACTATCGGGTGTGCCCAGTTCTTCCACGCCCGCGGCCGTGACCGCCTGCAGGGTATCCGCCGCGACGAGGCACAGGCCTTCTTGTTCCGCGCGCAGGCTCAACGCAGACGACGGCGCACCACCTACCTCAATGACGGTGGTATAAGAATCGCCGTGGAAGAAGTCTTCGGTGCCGGTGGTCAGGAGGGCATCGACAAGCACAATGCGAAACCGCGCCTTGTCTGGCTCCCGGGTGTGCGGCAGCCATTTTAGCCACTCCCACTCGCCGCCGATGGCCTCGATTCCGATGGTCTCGGGACCGTGCGCCAGGGCTAACTGCATGACGAGGGCGCGCACCGTATCGCGGGCATTATCGCCGGTAAAGGATAAAAACCTAAAGGCCTGCAATTGGATAACCACCGGCATATCGGGCACGGTGCCCACCGCCTTGATGGCCTGGCGCATGCTCACCGCGCAGACCGGGTCCAGGTCCTCGGTCGCGCCGGAATCCGGCACGTTGATGGGTGTGCACAACGTGGTGGGACCGGTGCCCACGCGCACCTCCAAGGCATCCGGATCATCGGGCCCGCGCTCCCACATGCGCCGCGAGCCCACCAACGGTTCCAACCCCGCAGGATCCGGGTGCCGGTATAGCTCGTGCGCGCGCTGCGCACCGGCATTATCCAGGGCCTTTTCCCGCAGCGCCTTAATGTGGCGCAAGTAGGTCCGCCGGGTTTCATCCGGGTCCTGCCCGCTATTTTGTGGCCCAAACATCATGGCCATGCTGGCCAGCATCATGAGCGGAAACATCAGGGATACCGGGCTGATATGCCGCGAGTCGCCCGCGCCCAGCACCATCAGCGCCACCATGCCCAACATTGCGGCAATCATCACGATGGGTAGTAGCAAGCGCACCAAGGGCACCGGCTGTGGGCGCACCGCTTCTGGAACTTCTTCTGCCTCGATGGTGCCGGTGGGAAGCGGCGGTGGCGCGTCCCTGAGCGGCACGGTCAATGGCTCCACGATGTGGGTTTCCCTGATCCCAAGCATGGGTAAAATCCTCCCCCGATCCACACGCTTAGCGCTCTTGGCCCCCTGCCAAGATTCCCCGCGCTGCGGTGGACACGACGCCACCAGTAAGCCACAATATGTGGCATTGGGCAAGGGGGACGCCCACAATCATGAGACAATTCGGGGGAATTATGACCGCTCCAACGGCGCATCACCTGCGCCTTACCATCCGCATCCATGCAGATTCCTTCCACAAGGAAGCAGACGTAGCATTGCCGTTAAGCTCCAGCCTCGGCGAGCTCATGGCAGAACTTACTGACCTTGTCGATGCACCCGCGATCGCCTCGCCGTGGCGCGCCAGCACGGCCTCCGGGCGCGCCATCGACCTCACCGCACCGCTTGCCGCCACGCCGCTTGCGGAAGGCTCCATCCTGGTGCTCGCCCCGCGCGAGGAGCGGCCCGCGCCCGTCATCCGCGATGCCGCCGAATCCCTTGCCGCGCAGAGCCACGACGACACCACCTCTGCCATTCCCATCGTTTGGGCGTGGACCGGGCTTGCCGCTGCCTTCGCCGTGGCCTGGGTCCTCTCGTACCCGGCGGTGGCCTGCGCCGGGCTTGCCGTCGCGGCCTTCGTGCTCGCCCTGTGGACGCGAGCGCTATCCCTTGTCATGCTCGCCCTGACTGCGGGGGCTGCAAGCGGATGGGCGCTTATTTCGCCCGCGCTTGCCGATGCCCCCTATGCCGCCCTCACCGCCAGTGCCACGCTGCTTGTGGCCTTATTAGCCTGCCACCTCACCCGGCTAAGCACGGTACGCATGACCTCCGGCGCGCTCACCATCGCCGGGTTAGTGCTCATTGCGTCCGTGAGCTACCTGCTTCCTGGACTGAGTGGCAATTCGGGCATCGGCACGAGCCACGGCACCGCCGCGGCCGCGGGCATCATTATCGCGGGAGTCATTTTGCTTGCCACCGCTCCCGCGCTGACCATCGCCACCGCGGGGCTCAAGGTGCCGCAATTGCCCACTGCGGGCCAAGACCTCGCCGTCTCGGATGAGCGCCAGCCCGATGTGGACGATCGCGCCATCCGCGCCGGGTATGCCTACGAGGGCATCTGCTGCGGAATCGCGCTTTGCCTCATACCGGCCCTCATCGCGCTTAGTTTCACCGGCACCGGCACCCTCGTGGCCACGGACGGGACCGTGGGCGAGGCGGGATCCGCCGCTACCATCGGTTCTCGCATCGCCGTGCTTTTCGGAACCGGTTTAACCGGGCTCGGCTTCGTCCAAGCACTCTGCGTCTCTGTTGCCGGAACGGTGGTCATGCACGCCGCGCGTCACGGGCGCGTGCTTGCCAGCTGGGCGCTCATGCTCGTCGCCATGGTTGCCTGCCTCACCGCCTGCCTGTGCGCCGTGCATGCGATTGCCGCGGACGGGCTTGCCGGCGCTTGGGCGCCGACGGTGGTCGCCGCTCTCCTGCTTGCCGCGATGCTAAGCGCCCCACTGTGGACGGCCAAAATGAGCGAGGTGGAGCCAACGACCATCGCCTGGTTTGAACGCCTCGAGTCCCTCACCATCGCCGCCTGCCTGCCGCTTGCCGCGCACCTCGCCGGGATCTTCGAGCTCATTCGGGGGCTGGGATAATGCACCACACCCGCTCGCGTTATTCTTCCGCACAGCCTGGTTTCAACGGCAGTTCAAGGCTTGCTGCTTGTGTCCTCACCGCGTGTGTCCTCGCCGGTACCGGCGGCTTCATCACAGCAGCTCCCACCGCTCCCATCGCGAGCGCGCGGGAACCGGACCGGGAATGCGCCACCGCGCATCCTTCTCCCCTAGCACCAGAACCTTCCGCAGACCAGCGCGCCTACCGCTCCCAGCTGCATTCCTTTGCCACTGGCGAGGGCATAAAGGTAGCCGTCATCGATACCGGCGTGGCCCACCACGATCAGCTGCCAAATCTCACCGCAGGCGCGGACCTGGTCACTCCGGAAGAACCGGATCCGCACCGGGATTGCGACCTGCACGGCACCGTTGTAGCCGGCATCATTGCTGGGCACGATATTGGCATCGCCCCGCGCGCTGAGATCCGCGCCATCCGCCAAACCAGCGCGCATTATCGCCACTACGATGGCACGGCCGGTGAGTCCGACGAGGACAGCACCACCGGCTCGCTCGACACGCTGGCCCGCGCCATCGAACATGCCGTGGAGGACAACGCCCGGGTGATCAATATTTCCGTGGTGTCCTGCGTTCCAGAGAAGACCGCACAGCGCATCGATAGCTCCCGCTTAGATGAGGCGCTCGGCCATGCAGAAGATACCGGCGCGGTAGTCATCGCAGCCTCCGGCAATATTTCCTCCGGCACCTGTGAAGAAGGCGATCACGTCTTTCCCGCTGATTCACCGACCGTTTTATCCGTTAGCGCCCAAGAGGATGCCCACGCACTCGCCGAATACTCGCTCACGCCCGTCGATGGCCCACAACTATCCGCCCACGGCTTCGTTCCTTTAGCGCTAAACCCCGCCGGTGGTTGGGCAGACGGAAAGAACCAGCAGGATTCCTTGGCACAGTTCCACGGCACCTCGTTCGCGGCTCCGGTGGTTAGCGGCACCGCCGCTTTATTAGCCGAGCGCTACCCAGAAGCCAGCGCCGCCGATATACGCCAACGGCTTCTCTCTGCCGGCGAGCCCGGCAACGGTTTCATCGACCCGCTCGCCGCCCTGACCCATATCGATGGCGAATATGCCGCACCCGCCCGCGATCTGACTATCCACCCCGCCAAAGAAGAACACTCCCCAGCGGCGAGCCGTGCCGGGTGGGTGCTCGGCGGGTTAGTCCTGCTGCTGACCGGCCTGGCGGTTGCCCGCGGGCTACGCCGACCCAAGTCGGCCTAAGGGCTGACCTGCAGGGCTTCGTCCCGGTCCAAGCGCGAGGCCTCTGGCAGTAGCCGGATGATTTCCCACGGAACCTCGGCTCCTATGCCGGTGCCGAGGGCCTCCAAGAGTTCCTTATTGTCCACCGCATGGCGCTGCCCCGTAGGCGAGACAACGTGATAGCCATGCCCGGTATCCACGCCAACTCCTCCTGCCGATAGCCCACCAAAACGATCCGCTATGCCCTCTCCGGCGAGCGCTACCGTCCCGGGGTTCTCGGTGACCATCGCTGCGCCGCCGTCGCTATCGGCGCACATCCAGCCTTCATCCGAGTCAACGAAGTCGAAGGTGGTGCCGGGCAGGCGGAAGTTTAAGGGGGCATCGGCAAGCGCGCCTACCTCTTGTGGTGAGGCCTCTTTGCGCGTCGCACCGTAGCTAACCAGCATGTCAGCCTGGGTGGCAGAGAGCTCGGCGACGCCGTCGTCCGTCCGTGCCCACTGACCCTGCCCGGTATCCATGATGTCCGGCAGCGGATCGGGAAACGTCAACGGCGGCTGCTCCGCAAAGGCATTGAGCAACTCCGCGGGGACGGGCCAGGCATGGGTGCTCCCGTCGATGCCAATCCCGCGGCGGATGACCCGGCCCTCCGTGCTCTGCGCATCGGGCAAGCGCACGCGCCCGTCCGCGGTGAGCAGCCACTGCGTGCCATCCGTTTCTGCGAGCGCGGCGCGCTCCTCCCCAAAGCCCTCCTGCGGCGGATCCGCCACCACGATGACCTCTTCTTGGGCCACCTGTTGGCCATCGATGCTGGTGGGATTATCCGCGGGCTGCTCATCGTGGCCGGCAAGGCACGCCGCCCACGAGCGCTGCGGTGTCTCGCCCGGTGCGGCCAAATAGCCGGGCGCATCCGAAATCCCCACGGGCGTGCCCAACGAGGCCTCGCGCAAATGCTCGTCCCCAATGGTCTGCGCCTCGGCCGCCTCGCCGGCGATGATCCGCGCGGAAGAGAGGTTGTAAACGGGGTGGTACTTATCGTTGACGTCCACGAAAAGCTGCCCCTGTTCCGAGCGGACGATGGGCGCATCCCCTGGTTGCGGGCTCGGCTGCAACCAGGCCAAAAGGCCAGAGCCGGCCGCCAAAAAGGCCACTCCTACTCCGCCAAACATCATCGCTTTGCGGCGGCGGGCCAGCGGATCGTGGATCATGCGCGTATCGCCCAACACGAGACCGTGTTCCACGCGGCGGCGCAAAAATTTATGGCCCGAAACTTGGGCCTTAGTCGTTGGCAATGGACGTGCCATGAATTTCCCCCGAAAATTCCCCGAAAGTCTAAATAAACCCAGACCTCAGGCTAGCGCAGGTGCCACACCCCTGCCACTTGGTAGCGTGTATTCACAAGGTCGTGCGCTTTTCCCGCGTCACATCAGCCCGCGCGGACATGTCGCCCGCCTCCGGGTAATCCACCTGCACTAAGGACAAGCCCTTCGCCGGCGCCACGGGAATGCGGGAAGAGCGCTTGGTTTCCTGCAGCAATGCCGCGACAAAGTCGACGTCCCTGCGGCCTTCCCCAACACTTAAGCAACAACCAACCAATGAGCGCACCATCGACCAGCAGAAGGCGTCCGCGGTCACTCGGGCCTCAAAGAGCTGCGGTTCCTCCGGCGTCGAGACATCCTGCCAGCTAAATTCCTGTAATTCGCGAATGGTGGTGGCATTCGGCTTGGCCTTACAAAAGGCCGCAAAATCGTGCAGGCCCACCAGCGCAGTCGCCGCATCCTGCATGGCATCGATATCTACCGGTTTGAACCATTCGGCCGTATCGCGCGCCCGCGTCGGCAGCGCGCCCCGAGGGCAATTGGTTATCCGGTACACATAATGCCTGCGCAGCGCGGAAAATCGGGCATCAAAACCTTCTGGCGCGAAATCGCAGCCGTGCACCCGGACGTCTTCCGGCAACAGCTTGGCAAGCCTGCGCACTAACGTGCCCGGATCGCCTGCCACCGACCGTTGCTCCAGCATCTCCTGCGGTACGTCCACGTGCGCCACCTGCCCGCGGGCATGGACACCCGCGTCCGTACGGCCAGCCACCGTCAGCGGCACCTCCGTGCGAGCGATCATGGCCAGCTGCTCCTCGAGCACACCTTGGACGGTGCGCAGTCCGCCCTTTTGCTTGGCCCACCCGTGAAAATCCGTGCCGTCATAGGCCAGGTCTAACCGGAGCCGAACGAATCCTTCCGCCGGCCCCTCATCTGCGATCGGTGCTGCTTCAGTCATGGTGGCCCTTATGCTACCGGAGGCGGCGGCGGGTTCCCGAAATGTGCAACCTCTCCTGCTACACCTCCCCTGTTCGTTTTGAGCAGAAAATGCAATATCTGAGGGCCGTATTTGCTCAGTTATCGCAGTGGAGGATGCGCATGGGAGGTTGAGCGTTGGACGTTGGGTGGCCTGCTGCATGGCGAAGCCGCGCGATGGAGTCGGGCGATGGAGCCGCACGACGGAGCGGGACCGGGTATATGAGGTTGCAAGTTCAAAACGACAAAAGCCGCCTTCCCCGTCTCTCTTCGTAAAGAGAATGGGAAGGCGGCGATTGGGCGCTACTGCTACGAGTAGAAACTGCAATCCACACGCGACGTTAGGGCCGGCGTGAATTCAGCAGCCAGGAGAGATTACTTCTCCTCGGACTCCTCAGCTGCGGTGTCCTCGGCCGGAGCCTCGGTCTCTGCAGCCTCGTCTGCCTGAGCCTCTTCAGCCTCAGCGGCCTTGGAAGCGGCAGCGCGGGTAGCGCGGTTAGCCTCGGAGGTCACGGTCTCCTCAAGAACGAGGGAGATCTGGGACATCGGGGCGTTGTCACCGGTGCGGTTGTCCAGCTTGATGGTGCGGGTGTAGCCACCCTCACGGTTCTCAAACTTCGGTGCAACCTCGTCGAACAGGCGGGAAACAACATCCTTGCGCGGGATGAGCTTCAGCACTGCGCGGCGGTCAGCAATGGTGCCGGACTTAGCCTTGGTGATGATCTTTTCAACGTACGGGCGAAGAACCTTCGCCTTGGCATCGGTGGTCTTGATGGCGCCGTGCTCGATCAGGCTAGCTGCCAAGTTGCTCAGCATGTGAGCTTGCTGCTTGGCGGAGCCACCGAGACGGGCACCCTTCTTCGGGGTAGGCATTGTTTACTCCTCGTGTGCGGTAAAAGTTGAGCGCGCGGCAACGAGTGCCGCAGTTCAGGATGATTCTTTACTCGGAATCGTCCGCAGCCGGGTCCTTGAAGTCACCGGTTTCTGCGTCGTAGCCCTCGAGCTGGGTGGGGTCGAAGTCCTCAGGGGTGTCCTTCAGAGCAAGGCCCAAGTTAGCCAGCTTGATCTTTACCTCATTAATCGACTTCTGACCGAAGTTGCGGATATCCAGCAGGTCGGACTCGGTGCATTCTGCAAGCTCGCCGACGGTGTGGATTTCCTGACGCTTCAGGCAGTTATAGGAGCGAA
Organism: Corynebacterium sp. KPL2830; assembly: GCF_040225635.1. NCBI lineage: Bacteria > Bacillati > Actinomycetota > Actinomycetes > Mycobacteriales > Corynebacteriaceae > Corynebacterium > Corynebacterium sp. KPL2830. The sequence goes on from NZ_JBEHFR010000034.1 coordinate 8,309, forward strand.
CGGAGAAGTTCAAGTCCTCGATAGGCATGCCGTAGGCGGCGATGTACTCGGTCTCCTGCGGGGAGGGACCAATCTCGATGCCTTCGGCTGCGTTATTTAGCTCGCGAGCCAGGCCGAAGAGTTCGACCAAGGTGCCGCCGGCAGAAGCCAGGGCGTCGCGGGCGGAAATCGAGTTCTTGGTTTCGACGTCGATGGTCAGCTTGTCAAAGTCGGTGCGCTGCTCAACACGAGTAGCTTCGACCTTGTAGGAGACCTTCAGCACTGGGGAGTAAATCTGGTCGATTGGAATACGGCCGATTTCCCCAGAGGTTGCGGCAGCCGGGACGTAGCCACGGCCGCGCTCGACGACGAGCTCAATGTCCAGCTTAGCGGTGTCATTCAGCGAAGCGATGTGCAGATCCGAGTTGTGGATCTCCACGCCAGCGGGCGGCTGGATATCGCCAGCGGTGACATCACCAGGGCCTTCCTTGCTCAGGTACATAACCACCGGCTCATCGGAGTCGGAGGACAGGACCATGCTCTTGATGTTCAAGATGATCTCAGAAACGTCTTCCTTCACACCGTTGATGGTGGTGAACTCGTGGAGCACACCATCAATCTTGATGGAGGTTACCGCTGCGCCCGGGATGGACGACAGCAGGGTGCGACGCAGCGAGTTACCGAGGGTGTAGCCAAAGCCAGGCTCGAGCGGTTCGATGACGAACTTGGAACGAGACGAGTCGATGAATTCCTCGGTGAGCTGAGGACGCTGGGAAATGAGCATTGCAATTCTCCTTTTCGGCGACCGCTATTTGACGCCGGTAGAGGGGGTAAAAATCTTGAGGTTGAAGATTCCTGATGGACCGCGTGGCCTTGAAGGGCCGTGCGGTATAACAGTTTACTTCGAGTAAAGCTCGACGATGAGCTGCTCTTGCAGCGGAATGTCGATCTGAGCGCGCTCGGGCAACTGGTGCACGAGGATGCGCAGCGTATCAGGAACGACCTGCAACCATGCCGGTACGTTGGCATCGATAAGAGCGTCCTGAGCGTCTTCGAACCACTCCATCTTCTGGGAACGCGGGCGGACATCGATGATGTCGTACTGCGTAACCCGGTAGGACGGGATGTTGATGTTCTTGCCGTTCACGGTGAAGTGACCGTGGGAAACGAGCTGGCGAGCCTGGCGGCGGGTACGTGCCAGACCTGCGCGGTAAACCACGTTGTCGAGGCGGGTCTCCAGCAGGATGACCAGGTTGTCACCGGTCTTGCCTGGGAGGCGGTTAGCCTCGGTGTAGTAGCGGCGGAACTGACGCTCCAGCACACCGTAGGTGTACTTTGCCTTCTGCTTCTCCTGGAGCTGCAGCAGGTACTCAGATTCCTTGATGCGGTTGCGGCCAGCCTGTCCCGGAGGGTACGGGCGGCGCTCGAATGCCATGTCTCCGCCGACCAAGTCGACGCGAAGACGGCGGGATACGCGGGTAGCGGGGCCAGTGTAACGAGCCATTTTCTTACCTCTTTCCTTCCCTTAAACCTTGCGACGCTTGGTCGGACGGCAGCCGTTGTGCGGCTGTGGAGTTGCATCCGTGATCGAGGAAACCTCGAGGCCTGCAGCCTGCAGGGAACGGATGGCGGTCTCGCGGCCGGAGCCCGGACCCTTGACGAATACGTCAACCTTCTTCATGCCGTGGTCCATTGCCTTGCGTGCGGCGCTTTCAGCGGCCATCTGCGCAGCGAACGGAGTGGACTTACGGGAACCCTTGAAGCCAACGTGGCCGGAGGATGCCCAGGAGATAACAGCACCGGTCTGATCGGTGATCGAGACGATGGTGTTGTTGAAGGTGGACTTGATGTATGCGTGGCCCAGAGCCACATTCTTCTTGACGACGCGACGGCCGGAACGGCGTGCGCCGGAACGAGTCTTTGGAGGCATGAACTACTTCTTCTTTCCTGCGATCGTCTTCTTCGGGCCCTTACGAGTACGCGCGTTGGTCTTCGTACGCTGACCGCGTACTGGCAGACCGCGACGGTGACGCAGACCCTTGTAGCTTCCGATTTCAATCTTGCGACGAATATCAGCCTGAACCTGGCGGCGGAGGTCACCCTCTACCTTCCAGGAGCCTTCAATTGCGTCACGCAGTGCCGAAACCTGTTCATCATCCAGGTTGTCGGTGCGCAGGTCAGGAGAAATGCCAGTCTTTTCTAGCAATTCCTTGGCACGGGTTGGACCGATGCCGTAGATGTAGGTGAGAGCGACCTCCATACGCTTATTGCGTGGGAGGTCAACACCAGCTAGACGTGCCATAAGGCGTGTCCTTTCGGGTTGTTACGGCGGTTTTCTCCCCATCCGTCCCGCTCCATGCAACGCTTCGCCCGGACCGTGCCGGGGATCCTTGGGTTGCTTACCAGTGCGGGCTCAGGCCACCGTAGCCTGAGGTGTACAGGACAAAGTCATGCTTCGCCCTTGGGTGAGGAGGCTGACTGTGTTTACTTGTAGCGGTAGACGATGCGTCCGCGGGTCAGGTCATAAGGAGACAGCTCTACGACGACGCGATCCTCCGGGAGGATGCGGATGTAGTGCTGACGCATCTTACCGGAAATGTGTGCAAGAACCTTGTGCCCATTGTCGAGCTCGACACGGAACATTGCGTTTGGCAAAGGCTCGACAATGCGACCCTCTACCTCAATTGCGCCTTCCTTAGCCATAACCTCTACTTTTCTGGCGACAGACAAGTACCTGTCACCTGCATGTTTGTTGTCTACTGCGGTGGTGCAAGCCAACCAGACCTACTGGCGCTATACACCGTCAAACCAGCATACGCTGCAGCGACACGATTTCCAAACCGTACGCACTTTCATAAATCCTTAACCGGCGGAGGAAAACTAAAGTTACCCTCGCGCTCAGTTCCTTATTCCGGAACCAAGCGCGAGGGTAAAGCGTGTTAACGCGGTGAGCTACACCGAATTAGTAGATGTAGACCTTGTCGCCAATCTGGACATCGTTCCAGTAGCGAACTGCTGCATCGTACGGCAGATGGACGCAACCGTTGGAGTCAACGTTGGTGTTGTCCAAGTGGAAAGCGTGGCCGTTGTTGGTGAAGTAGATGGAGTACGGCATCGGCGCGTTGTTGAACTCGCGGGAGATCTCGTCCTTCACCTTGCGATTAACGTGGAAGGTGCCGCGCGGGGTTTCCTCACCCACCATGCCAGCGGACATGGATGGGGAAATGTAGGAAACCTCGCCGCCTTCCTGCAACCAGGTGCGGCGGCCATCAAGGTCGACGCAGATCTTGGCGTCTGCTGGGCAGGAGCCACGGTCGAATTCGTTAGCGCGGCGCTGCTCCTCCGCACGGCGCGCCGCTTCTTCAGCCTTCGCCTTTTCTTCCGCAACCTGCTGTGCGTGTGCGCGCTCAGCATCCTCGCGAGCCTGGCGTGCTTCCTCGTTCTTCTGCGCAACTAGGCCCGGGAAAAGGAATTCCAGTGCACTATCCACTGCGGACTGTACATTCGGTGCCAGTTCTGGGGCGTACTTCTCAGCCTGATCCAGGATATCAGTACGGGTCTGCCATGCCTGGTCACGGGTCTGGCCCTGGAAGTTATCAACTTGCTGCTGGGCCTGCGCGGTGAGCTGATCAAGATTAGGGAGTTGCTGAGCAGAAGCTGCCGGGGCACCGGCAATGGTGCTCAATGCCATGACACCAGCCACTGCTGGTGCAGCAACGGTGGCACTTAACTTGCGGAGGCTGAATTTAGACATAATGGTGAGTATAAACCTTTCAGGGGATTATCGCCTAGTTTAAGAGGCGATTTTTAGGAATGTATATCAAGAGCGCCTAGTGAGAATGCGTGGGCCGTCCGCCGTCGCGGCTACCGTATGCTCCCAGTGGGCGGCAGTGGAGCCATCGAGCGTGACCACCGTCCAATCATCTTCCAGCACCGCACTAGCGACGGTGCCCAAAGTGAGCATCGGCTCGATTGCTAGCACAGAGCCCTCTTGAATGAGGGGACCGCGGCCAGGCTTTCCCTCATTTTCCAAGTAGGGTTCTTCGTGCATGGTCCGGCCAATTCCATGACCACCATAACCGTCCACGATATAGAGGGATACGCCGAACTTTTCTTCGGCGCGGTAAGTCGCCTGCTCCAGGGCGTGGGAGACATCCGCCAGGCGGTTGCCCGGGACCATCGCCTGCAGGCCTTCCATCAGCACCCATTCGGTCGCCGCGTTCAATGCCGCAACGTCCGGATCGGGTTCGCCGATGGGAAAGGACCACGCGCTGTCTCCTACCCACCCATCGAGGGTGGCGCCGCAGTCGATGGAGACGAGGTCGGCATCGGCAAGCACCGTCTTAGCATCCGGGATGCCGTGCACGATGACATCGTTGACGGAGGAACAAACGGAGCCCGGAAAGCCCTCGTAGCCCTTGAAGGTAGGGGTGGCACCGGCATCGCGGATGGTCTGTTCCGCCACCGCATCGAGCTCGAGAGTGCTCACCCCCGGCGCCGCCGCAGCGCGGACTGCTTGCAGCGCCTTGCCGACGATCTCGCCAGCCGCCTGCATAGCATCCAGCTCGCCTGCGGTGCGGGCGGGGATGCGCTTGGTGCGGCGCCGAAAAGCCATTACTTGCCCAGTGCTTCCATGGCGCGGGCGTTGATCTCTTCGACGGATCCTTCTGCCTTAATGGGGATGATGGCATCGCCGTAGTGCTCGATGAGCGGGAAGGTCTCTTCGCGGTAAACGCCGAGGCGGGTGCGGATGGTTTCTTCATTATCGTCGGCGCGGCCACGGGCCATCATGCGCTCGACAACGACGTCCTCAGATACCTCGAAGTTCAATACACCATCGAGCTTTTCACCTTTCTTGGACAATAGCTCTTCCAAGATGTCTGCCTGCTCGGTGGTGCGCGGGAAACCGTCCAAGAGGAAGCCGTTTTTGGCGTCGTCTTGGCCGAGGCGCTCTTCTACCATGCGCGCGGTGACATCGGTAGGCACGAGCTTGCCGGCGTCAATATAGGATTTCGCCTCAATCCCGAGCGGGGTGCCCTCGCCAATATTGGCGCGGAAGAGATCGCCGGTGGAGATGTGCGGGACACCAAGCTTTTCGCTCAGGATTGCTGCCTGGGTGCCTTTGCCAGCACCGGGAGGGCCGAGAAGTACAAGACGCATTATTTCAATAGTCCTTCGTAGTTGGATTGGAGAAGTTGGGATTCAATCTGCTTGACCGTGGTCAACGCAACGGAGACCATAATCAAGATGGCCGTACCACCAAAGGCGGAGGTGCCGTTAGCAGAAGAGTGGCCGACGCCGAGGTCCAGGAGGATATTCGGCAAAATGGCAATCAACGCCAAGTACAGGGCACCGACGCTGAGCAGGCGGTTCATAACAAAGCCGAGGTACTCCGCCGTAGGGCGGCCCGGGCGGATGCCTGGGATGAAGCCACCGTACTTCTTCATGTTATCCGCTTGCTCGGCGGGGTCGTACTGCACCGAAACGTAGAAGTACGCGAAGAAAATGGTCAGCAGGAAGTACAAGACGATGTACTGCCAGGACGACGGCGCCTGCAGGTGCGCAATGACATTGCGCTGCCACCAGTTATCCGGGGTGTTCACGGAGCTGGAGTTGACGATCTGCGTGATCAGCACCGGCATATAGATAAGCGAGGAGGCGAAGATGACTGGGATAACGCCGGCCTGGTTGACCTTGAGCGGCAAGTAGGTGGAAGAGCCACCGTACTGGCGACGGCCCACCATGCGCTTGGCGTACTGCACCGGAATGCGGCGCTGGCCCTGCTCGATGAAGGTAATGCCGACGACCAAGACAATAAGGCCGGCCAGCACCATGGCAAAGACCATCCCGCCGTTGTTTTGCAGGATATTCATGCCATCGGTAGGCAGGCGCGTAGCAATACCAGCGAAAATGAGCAGGGACATGCCGTTGCCAATGCCCTTTTCCGTAATCAGCTCGCCCATCCACATCACGAGGACGGCGCCGGAGGTCATCGTCACCACCAGCAGGATGAGGGTGAAGAAATTGCGGTCTTCCGCTAAGACCGGCACGCCCTGGCCCAGCAGCTGCTCGCGGTCCGCCAGCGCGACGATGCCGGAGGATTGCAGCAGCGCCAAGGCGAGCGTGAGGTAGCGGGTGTACTGGGTCATTTTTGCCTGCCCAGATTGACCTTCCTTCTTCAGCTGCTCAAAGCGCGGGATAACCACGGTCAGCAACTGCACAATGATGGAAGCCGTAATGTAGGGCATGATGCCGATGGCGAAGATCGACAGCTGCAATAGGGCGCCACCAGAAAACAGGTTAATCACGGAGTACAGGTCTCCTGATTCCTCTGTCAGTTGACGCAAGCGTCCTGCAATTGACGCGTAATCTACACCCGGCGACGGGATCTGTGCACCGATGCGGTACGCAATGATCATCACGACGGTGAAGACGATCTTCTTGCGTAGGTCGGCATCCTTAAAAGCCTGCAAAATGGCGGACACTACAAAATCCTCCTGGCCTACCGCTGTCACTGCCACACGCGAATCTTAAGGATTCTTATTGCAGCAACACACGGAGGTGGACACTCGTTGGCCCCCTCAGGGCTCCACATCTTTCTCACACGGCGTTATGAAGTAAAGACAAGGAGTCCCAAAGGAACGGTGGAACACTTTTGACCCCATAACCCTACCAGCCATATAACTGCGAGCCACATCTAACCCGCATTATGTGACAATGATTGCCTTTTCTTTCGCGCTTATTCCGCTAGGGGTTTACCATGTTAATTATTGCCCTGCGCAATTTTCTACCCGTAGTATTCCGGCCTTGCGGCCCCTAAACACCAAGGTCGTTATTGGTGTGAACCCAACATTGCGAAAGAAGTCTGAATGAGCAAAAAATTCACGCCGATGACCGTTGCTGAGATCATCGACGTCTTCACCCCTAGTCCCAACCCGTTCCGCTGGGAGGCCTTTGATGGCTCGGCCACCGGCCCTGTCGATGCCGAATACAAGGTCACCATCAATAGCCTTGGCGGACTTGCTTATATCGCCACCCACCCAGGCGACGTCGGATTCGCCCGCGCCTACGTCACCGATGGCATCTCTGTAGAAGGTGAGCACCCCGCCCACCCGTACGGCATCTTCAACGCCCTGCACGCGATGTATGACAAGTTTGAAAAGCCCAGCGCCAAGGACATGGCGCGCGTGATTCGTTCGCTTGCTTCCATGGGTGCTTTCCGCATCCAGCCGGTGCCTGAGGTAGAGCGCGCCTCTTGGCTGCGCCGTAAGCTGCACGACGGCCTGTCCAAGCACTCCAAGGAGCGCGATGCCGACGTCATTTCTGATCACTACGACGTGGGCAATGACTTCTACGAGCTCTTCTTGGGCGATTCCATGACCTATACCTGCGCCTACTTCCCCACCCCGGATGCCACGTTGGAGGAGGCACAGGAAAACAAGTACCGCCTGATCTTTGACAAGCTGCGCCTAAAGGAAGGCGACACCCACCTGGACGTGGGCTGTGGCTGGGGAGGCATGGTGCGCTACGCCGCTCGCCGCGGCGTGAAGTCCATCGGCGTGACCTTGTCGCAAGAGCAGGCCGAGTGGGGCCAAAAGAAGATTGAGGAAGAAGGCCTGCAGGATCTGGCCGAGGTCCGCTTCATGGACTACCGCGATGTCAAAGAACAAGGCTTCGATGCCATCTCCGCCATCGGCATCATCGAGCACATCGGCGTGCAGAATTACAATGACTTCTTCAAGTTCATGTACAGCAAGCTCAAGGTCGGCGGGTTGATGTTGAACCACAACATCACCTACCCGGATAACCACAAGACACCCAAGGGCGGGTTCATCGACCGCTATATCTTCCCCGATGGCGAGCTCACCGGCTCTGGCAACGTCACCAAGGCCATGCAGGACAATGGCTTCGAGGTCTTCCACACCGAGTCCTTGCGCTTTGATTACATGCGCACCCTGCACGAATGGTGCGAGAACTTGAAGGAAAACTGGGAAGAGGCCTGCGATCTGGTCGGCTTGCCCACCGCCCGCCTCTACGGCATCTACATGGCCGGCTCGGAGTGGGGCTTCGAGCGCAATATCATTAACCTCTACCACTTCTTGGGCATCAAGCTCGGTGAGGCCGGCTCCCGCGCCGGCGTTCCTGAGCGCCGTTGGTGGGAAGACAGCCGCTTTTAAAAGGAGCCCAAATGACCCTTTTGGATCACTTACGCGAGCGCGTTTCTGCCCTGCAGCCGCGCCCCGTCGACGCCGTGCGCATCGAGCCTGTGGGCTGGCAGGCCCACCGCGCCGGCGTAGACGCCTTGCTGCGCAGCTTCCGCGAGGTCCCCGCAGGCAAGCGCGTGCGCTTGGCCAAGAAAACCTCTAACCTCTTCCGCGGCCGCAGCGAGAATCAGGTAGGCCTCGACGTCTCCGGCCTGGGCGGGGTCATCGAGGTCGATCCCCTCGCCCGCACCGCCGATGTGCAGGGCATGTGCACCTACGAGGACTTGGTCGATGCCACCTTGCCGCACGGCCTTATGCCGTTTGTGGTTCCGCAGCTAAAAACCATCACCCTGGGCGGCGCGGTCACCGGCATGGGCGTGGAGTCCACCAGTTTCCGCAACGGCCTGCCGCACGAATCCGTCATCGAGATGGACATCCTCACCGGCACCGGCGAGATTCTTACCTGCTCGCGCGAGCAAAACGTAGACCTCTTCCGCCTCTTCCCCAATTCCTATGGTTCTTTGGGCTACGCGGTGCGCCTCAAGATCGAGCTCGAGCCCGTCCCGCCCTACGTGGAGCTGCGCGAGCAGCGCTTCCACTCGGTAGAAGAGGCAAGCCGCGCGCTTGCCGATGTCTCCGTTAACCACACCCACGAGGGTGAGACCGTCGATGGCCTAGACGGCGTGGTCTTTTCCGAGGACGAGGCTTACCTCGTCTTCGCGCGCTTTACCGATGAGGAGGGCCCTACCTCCGATTACACCCGGGATAAGATCTACTACCGCAGCCTGCAGCACGCCCAGGGCATGCGGCGCGACCGCCTTACCATCCGCGACTATATCTGGCGCTGGGATACCGACTGGTTCTGGTGCTCCCGGGCCTTTGGCGCCCAGAACCCCAAGGTGCGCAAGGTCTGGCCGCGCGAGCTGCGCCGCAGCTCGTTCTATTGGAAGTTGGTGCGCTTGGACCGCAAGTACGAGTTGGAGTACAACTTCATCAAAAAGCCACACGGTAAGCCGCGCGCCGAGCGCGTGGTCCAGGATATCGAGGTCACCCCGGAAAACCTTCCGGAGTTCCTCCACTGGTTCTTCCAGGCCTCCGATATCCAACCGGTATGGCTCTGCCCCATCCGCCTGCGCGATGGCGTGGGCGATCTCGTGGGCACCGGCGATATTGCCGCCGAGTCCCAGGACCCCTGGCCGCTGTACCCGTTGCGCCCTGGCAAGACGTGGGTCAACGTCGGCTTCTGGTCCGGTGTAGATGGCGATCACGTCGATCCCAGCGCCCCCGGCAATGGCGCGTTCAACCGCGTCATTGAAGAGAAGGTCAATGACTTAGGCGGCCACAAGTCGCTGTACTCCGAGGCCTTCTACTCCCGCGAGCGGTTCGAGGAGCTCTATGGCGGGAAACTCCCCGATGCCATCAAGGCCGTAACGGACCCCGACGATCGCTTCCCAGGGCTTTTTGAAAAGACCGTGGACGAGGCCTAGGACGGACCCAAAACCACATAAGGGTGGAACGCTCGTGAAAGCGTTCCACCCTTTGCGTAGCTTTAAGCCGATCCCGGGGCGACTATGCGGCCCAAGAGCTAGCGACTACTGCGCCTGGGCCACCTGCGCGGTCTCAGTGTTATCCGGCTGAGACAGCTGCGGGTTTGCGTCGACGGGTCCGGTGGAGCCGGCGAGCGCCAGCGCAGCGGAGATAATAGCGGCAAGGAATGAAGAAATGGACGACATAGCAGACTCCTAGCTAATAGCAATGAGTGTTTACTGTGATAACACTACCACTGCTATGCATACGTCCCCACAGATCGACAACGCCCCCTCGCCCCGCACATAAAGTGCGAGGAAGGGGGGTGTTCCTATATAGGTTGTCAACTCCGTGGGTGAGGTTGCTGGGGGTATGAAGGGTTTCTGCTTCACGCTGCG
>NZ_JBEHFR010000035.1:0-18343 GCF_040225635.1 Corynebacterium sp. KPL2830
GAGCCACATCGAAGAGTCTGTAGGCAAACGCATCGATCTGCCACAGTTCATTGACTTCGCCCCTGGCAAAGTGCCTGTAGGACTTACGCGGTCGTTTACGTGCATTGATGTCAGCGACGCCAGCCTCGTGCAACCATTGTGCGATTAAAGCTCGTGACGGTGGTTGGTCGTAGCCGAGTTCGTCGAGGAAGAAGTAGAAGATTGACCATGGGCCGCAGTCTTGGCCGCGGGCTTTTAACGTACCGCGAGCTTGCAGGACCTGTTGTCGAATCTTGTCATCGTAGACCCGTCGTGGGTTCAGCGGTGCCGTGCTGTCCGGCACGATGCCAGCCCGCCCGCGTTCGGCGATACGTGCTTTGATGTTGTAGTACGTCTGCTTCGATACGCCGATGTTCTTGCAGAACTGCTGGACCGTGATGCCCTCACGGATGGGGTCGAAATCCGCTATCTTCTTGCGGAGAGTAATGGGAATTGCCATCCCCACATTGTCAAGAAGCCAGAGTCCAAAAAGTAGTTAGACATCCTGTCCATAAACTTCCTGGACTCCGCGTCAAAAAACTAACTGGACTCCGAGTCCAAAAAGTAAATGGACTCCGAGTCCAAAAAGTCACTAGACATCACATCCTTAGCCCGATAGTCCCGCTAGGGCCGTGATTGCTACGACCGTGTTATTTGCAATGTGAATGCACAGGGGAGCGGTAAGTGTCTTGAACCAGAGGCGTGCTAGCACCAAAAAGGTGCCAAAGAATGCGATGTAGAGCATTACTGCGGGGATGCCGTGTGCGAGGGCGAAGACAGCGACGGTGATAAGCGCTGCTGCCCAGGTGGGCATGGAATTTTGCAGCCAATCCAATAGGACGCGGCGAAAGGCCACCTCTTCTACGAGGGGAATGACAAGCGCGGTGCTGAGTACCACCATGATGGTGGCGGCGGGGCTGATCTTTAGGCCGGCGGAAAGGTTATTGCCGGCTGGTTCGCTGCCCAGGAGTGCATTGACGGCACCCGTGGCCGCACCAGAGCCCAGGATGGCGAGGGGAATCCACCACAGCAGGTGCCATAAGGAATGCTCGGCTTTCACAAACCCGGCATCGCGCCACGACCAGCCCAAGCGGCGGGAAAATCCGTACCAGACCGTTCCCAAGCCGAAGAAGGCACCGCCGACGGCGATGCCAAAGGCGACCCAGGAACCGCTCTTTGTAATGAGGCCACAGGCGATGCCAATGAGTGCCGCACCGGCAAATGTGGCGACGACGCTGGCCACGGCCCACCCCAGGTGATCTGCGCGAACGGTGGGGGAGAGCTGTGAGCGCTGTAGTTGGTCCGGCATGCTAGGCAGTATAGTAGGACAACCTCGGTGCGAGCTGTGGCGCGGCCTAGTCCGGTTGCAATACCAGCGTCAGGTTGGATACGGCGAATTCGCGCAGGCCAGGAACCTTAGTCAGCCACCACGCCCAGCTGGGGTGGTAGCGCGGAAAGGCGAGCTTTAGCGCGCCGGTGGACTCGGCCCAGGTGAGGCCTGCGGAGCAGGGGACATTAAATAGTGAGGTGCCAAAGACATTCTTGGGCGGGTGCCCGTGGCGGCGGGTATAGCGGTCGCGGGCGAAGGCGCCGCCTATGTAGTGCTCCCACAGCCCGGTTTCGTGGCCGCCGAAGGGGCCGAGCCAGACGGTATAGCTCATGATGCACAGGCCACCGGGTCGGGTAACGCGCAACATTTCTTTACCCATATCCCACGGGCGGGGGATGTGTTCGGCGACATTAGAGGAATAAACCACATCGAAGGAATCGTCCGCGAAGGGCAGGCGCGTGCCATCGCCACGCACGGAATTGCTGAGGCGGATATTGGCAGCGGACATTTCCCCGGCATCGGGCTCAAGGCCAACGTAGGACGCGCCGCGGTCCGCGAAGGCGGCGGCAAAATAGCCGGGGCCGCCGCCTACGTCGAGCACGAGGGCATCGGCAAGCGGCACGCTCAAGTCGCGGCCCAAGTTTTCCACCAGCGTGGCCGTATCTTCTGCCAGGCCGCCGTAGAAAAGATCGGGGCGGGTTTGCTCGAAGCGGAAAGAGCGCAGCAGCGCCCAGGAGCGGGAGAGCGTGGCCATGTCGCGGGTGTGTTTCATAAACCACTAGGCTAATACCCCACGATGAAAATTCTTTTACTATGCTGGCGCGATTCCACCCACCCGCAGGGCGGTGGCTCCGAGCGTTACCTCGAACGCGTGGGGGAGTACCTAGCGGCGCAGGGCCACGAGGTGGTCTTTCGCACCTCTAAGCACATGAATGCGGCGCGCCGGGAAGTCCGGGGTGGCGTGCGCTATAGCCGCGGCGGTGCCAAGTTTGGCGTGTACCCGCGCGCGTGGGCGGCCATCGCGGCCGGGAGAATGGGCCTGGGGGATCTGCGCGGTATCGACGCGGTCATCGATACCCAAAACGGCATTCCCTTCTTCGCGCGGTTGATTTCCGGCGCGCCGACGGTGCTACTTACCCACCATTGCCACCGCGAGCAATGGCCCGTGGCTGGTCCGGTGCTCGGGCGGCTGGGCTGGTTCTTGGAATCGCGCGTGGCACCGCGGGTATATCGGGATTCGACCTACGTCACGGTCTCGCAGGCCTCGCGCGAGGATTTGGAGGCGCTCGGCATTGACGGCGCGCGGATCATCGCCAATGGCCTAGACCCCATTCCGGCGCACGTACCTTCCCTCGAGCGCGAGGCGGATAAGCACCTGGTGACACTCTCGCGGTTAGTCCCACACAAGCAGATCGAGCACGCCATGGATACGGTGGCGCGCACGCCGGGCGCGGTTTTGGATGTGATTGGCTCGGGCTGGTGGGAGTCGAATTTGCGCGATTATGCCGAAAAGCTCGGCGTGACGGATCGCGTGCGTTTTCGCGGCCAGGTGACGGAAGACTATAAGCACGCCTTGCTCGCGCGTGCCGATGCCCACCTCATGCCCTCCCACAAAGAGGGCTGGGGCCTTGCCGTCATGGAGGCCGCCCAACATGGGGTACCCACAGTGGGTTATGCATTTGGCCTGCGCGATAGCGTAATCGATGGCGAGACCGGAATCCTTGTAGAAGAAGAGGGTGACTTCGTGGCGGCCACCCAGGAGTTACTGGAGAACGCGGAGTTGCGACGGCGCCTAGGGTCTAATGCCCGAGAGTTTGCCGCGCGCTTTTCGTGGGAGAAGACCGGCGCTGCCTTTGCGCAATTGCTCCAAGGCTTAGTAGCGGGGAAGCCATCCACAGGGAGGTAAGTGCCCACGGCAGCTCGGGGCGCGGGGCGTTGGTCTCTGCGGCGATGGCGCCATCGACCACCACGACGCCCACCCCAAGTTCCGCAAGGCCTGCCATATCGCGGTCCTGCCAGGCGCGCAGCGCCGCGCGGTACTGCGGTGAGGCCTGATCGATGACTTCACCGTCCACGCTGAGCTCGCCGGATTCCACCATCGGCACCGCCTTGGAATAGGGATCGACCGCGACCCCCGGGGTGGCTTCCCGATGCGCACCGCCATCCCCCGTGGGAACCTCCACCAAATTGGGCCGTTCGGGGAAAAACGCCAGGCGTCCGTCGATATCGCGCACCAACTGCTCATCCACCCCGGTATCGCGGGGAGAAAGTACGGCAAGGCGGGACGGGGCGGGAAGAATCTGAATCGTGGCGGCCACCAGTGCCAGCGCGGCCGGAATCTGCGGCAGCGCACCGATGGACGCCACGTATAGCGGCAGCGCGAGCATCGTGAGTTTGTGGCTATCGCGCAAAAGACCGGCCCCTGGAACGTAATCGATGGCCCATTCCAGCATGCCTGGCAAGAGCCAACATGCCAGCGCCCCGCCGAGTCCCAGCGCGGCCAGGACGGTCAAGCGCGCCGGAACGCGGTGCGCGCCCGCCAGCGCGAGAACTGCGACGAAAAGGCCGAACACGGCCAGGCCAAGGGCGGCCTCGCCATTCCAGATTCCGCCAAGCCGCAAGAGCGCGCCCACCGTGCCCACGTGTTCTTCTGCGCGCGGGGAAAAGGCCGCGACGGCGGCTGCGGCATCGCCGGGCACGCTGGGTTGGAAGAGACCTGGAACCAGCCACGGCAGCCACAAGAGGCAGCCCGCCAGGGCCACGCGCTTCCGGCAGGTAAACAGGGCGGTGACCACCGCAAATAACCCGCCGGTGGGGGTAAGCGATGCTCCCCACATGGCCAGCCATGCCAGCCAGCTGTGGCGGCGCCCCGCCCAGGCGATGACCGGGAGTAACCAGGCCGCAATGGCCAAGGACCACTGGCCTTGCAGGAGGCGTTCGATGACAAAGGGATTGGCCACCGCGATGGTCATCGCGGCCAGCGCCGCTACCGTGGTGCGAGACCACAGCGCGGCGGTGAGAGCGGCGGCCCCAGCAGCGGTAAAGATAAGGACCCGGGCGGTCCACGCGCCGCCGAGTAATGCCAAAAACCCATCTTGTGGTGCGTTGCGGGCTGGCAGGCTTCCCGCACCCAGCGCGGATGGGGTAAGCCCCGGATCGTTTAAGAGCACCATATCGCGCCAGAGGAATTCACCGGGCAGTGCGAAGGGCCAGCACACCGCGGCCACGAGAAGAATTCCCCACAGCCCGAGGAGGATGCGCCTAGGCGTGTGCGGCATCATGGGCGTCACGGTGGCGGCGCATGTACTGGTAGGCGGCGAAAATGAGCAGGGAAACGCCGATGGCCTTGCCCAGCCAGCCAACGGCCATCAGCCCCCGGATGGCGTAGATTACCGGGCGGACCTCAGCGAGGCGTTCCGAGCGGGTATCCTCTGACCATCGGAAATCCCCGGCCAGCACGGAGCGATCCTCTGTGTCATCCTCTGCGATCAGGGTTCCCGCCTGCTGGATATCGGTGGCGAAAAAGACCTTGACGTTTTCCCGGACATCCACGATGGTGCCGGTGGTGGGCTCGACCGAAATATCGCGGCCTACGGTATAAAAGGGCTCGACAATAACGGTCGCATCCGCATCCAAGTCCAAAAGCTCGCGCGATTGGCGGTCATAAAAACGGCTTGCGGGACCCTTCAACTGGAAATCGCCGGATTTCAGCTCGTCCGTTTTAGTGGTGCTATCTAGCCCCGCGCTGATATTGCTAAAGGTGTTTTTCAGCGGCAGCGGCTGTAAATCCTGGTGATAGGAATAGATGGGGATGCCATCCACCTTGGAGTCACCGGTAAAGTCTATCGGCGTGGATTCCTGCGCCAGGAAATCAAAAAATGGGTAGGAGCGCTGCTCCGTGCCGGAGGGGAAGAAATAGGTGAGGCCGTCTCGCTCGAAGTCTTCCCGGGTTAGACCGGCGTTGAACTCGGGTAGGGCGAGGGCCCATTTATTGACCGGATTCGCCACTGGGAACGTGGATTCGCGGTTGAGCACCGAGTGCTGATCAACAGTGGCGATTTCCTCTTGGGAGTCCCCGTCTTTTCCAGCCAGCAGGCTGGTTACGGAATCGGTGGTGGCGATGGTGTCATCATCGTCCACCTCGCCGGTGGTAATGGTGCGCTCCAAGGTCAGCGGCCCGTGGTACTGGTAGCACCACATCGGGGCGGATTTGTCGGCGCAGCGCGGGTCATCGCCGGATGCGGTAGCGGGGGCTTCACCGTCCATGAGGGCGCGCACGTCCATCCATACCGCGTCGGTGGGCCCGCTGGAGGTGGAAAAATCTTGATCCAAGCTCAGCGGGCGGGTCCGGTTATTGTAGAGGGTCGGGGCGAGGGTACCAATGAGGAGGAAAATGATTGCGGCAATGACAACCCACGTCCGTGGCGAGCGTGGCCAAAGGTAGCGGCTCATTGCAGTACTATATCCAATCAGTTTCAGGTTTCCGGGGTAAAGGAGCAAGCGTGCGCACGCAGGCATCTGTGAAAAGACTACCCCAGCACCTGCCGGAGCTAGACGGCCTACGCGCGGTTGCCGCATTAGGGATTATTGTCACCCACGTATCCTTCCAAACCGGCACCGGGTGGGGATTTGCCGGGCGTTTCGATTTCTTCGTCGCCGTCTTCTTCGCCCTCAGCGCCTTTTTATTGTGGCGCCGGCGGGGGCTGCACACGGCGCGCGGCTATGCCCATTCCCGCATCGCGCGCTTGGCACCGGCCTATTATGCCTGCGTGGTATCGGTTTTGCTGCTGCTTCCCGATGCCCACTCCATCACCCCCACCCAGATCCTCGCCAACCTGACCTCCACGCAGATCTATGTGGCCGATGGCCTTGCCCCGGGCCTTACCCACCTCTGGTCCCTCTGCGTGGAGTTTTTCTTTTACCTGGTACTACCGCTTCTGGTGTGGGCCCTTGGCAGCCTGCCGCAGCGCTGGCGCATGGCCGTTATCGCCGGTGCCGCGGTGGCGAGCTGGGGGTGGGGATTTAT
The DNA here is from genome assembly GCF_040225635.1 of Corynebacterium sp. KPL2830. Classification (NCBI taxonomy): domain Bacteria; kingdom Bacillati; phylum Actinomycetota; class Actinomycetes; order Mycobacteriales; family Corynebacteriaceae; genus Corynebacterium; species Corynebacterium sp. KPL2830. The sequence goes on from NZ_JBEHFR010000035.1 coordinate 6,375, forward strand.
CCCCTTTGTCGCGGACTACAGCGAAGACCAGGTCAACTCGCAAATCTGGCCGCCGGCCTATGCCTCCTGGTTCGCGGTCGGCATGCTGGCGGCGGAGGTGGAAGAAAGGGGCATCGGCGAGCGCACGGCGCGCCTCCTGCAGGTGCGCTGGGCCTGGGTTGTGCTGTCTGGGCTAGTGCTATGGGTGGCGAGCCGGGACTGGTTTGGCCCGGCCGGGCTGGTGCATCCGGAGCCGGCGGAATTTGCCCGCCGCATCATCGCCGGGGCGGTATTCGCGGCCTGCGTGGTGGTGCCGGTGGCCCTGGTTCCACGCGGAACCTCGTGGCTTACATCGCCGCTGATGCAGGCGCTGGGCGCGTGGTCCTATTCCATTTTCTTGTGGCACGTGGCGGTGCTCGCCGTGGCCTTCCCGCTAACCGGGGTGGCGCTGTTTAGCGGGAAACCGCTGGATTTTTGGGTGATCCTTGCCGTCACTGTGGTGGGGACCGTTGTGGTTTCTGCGGCGAGCTATACGCTTATCGAGCGCCCGGGCCGCGACCTTCTGATGGGCCGGGGCCGGGTCCGGGGCCGGGGCCGTCGGCGGCGAAAAGGCAGGCCAGCCCCGCGGCACATAAGCACATAAGCAGCACGGAATCGCCGGCATAGGCCCCTGAGGTCCATGGGGCTCGGGCAAGGACGGCCCCGGCCGCCGCTACCACGCCGCTGGCAAAATAAGCCCGCGGAATGGTGGTCCAGCGCACGATGAGCCAGGCGGCCATGCCCGCAAGCGCCGCCGGCCATCCCACCATTGCCAGGCAGGCCAGCGAATACACCGCAGAGGCCATGCCGCCAGGATGCGGGTGCCAGGTGGGCTGCGGGCTACGGCGCGCGGCGAAAAGCAGGCAGAACCCCAGCGTGGCCAGGCCGAGTGCGCCGCCAAAGAGCAGGGCGGCGCGGTAGGCAGGCTGCGCCTTAAAGGTCATGCGGAATTCCCCATGCGTGCCCGCCGGGATGATAAACGCCTGGGTGGCGGCATCGATCTCGTACGGGGTGAGCTCGGTATCGCCTATAAATCCGCGCAGGCCCTTATTAAAGGCGCGGCCGGTAATGAGCAGGCGCTCATCTCCTGCAGCAGCGATGGAAAAATCGGTGAGGCGATAATCGCTCGGCGGGGACCAGCCCTTCTCCGTCATTGACACCCACGCGCCGGTGGTGCGCACGCGGTGGACGCCGGGCTCAAGGGTCAGGGTGCTGCCGGGGGAGTACCGGTGGGAATCGATAAGCACCGGCTTGGTGGAATCCACCGTGACCTCCATGCGGCGCGGCACGGTGACATCGCGAATGAGCACGCCGGTATCGTGCACCAGCTGCTGGAAGAAGAATTGGTGCACATTCGGCGAGGTATCCGGCACGGTGACCACGCGCTCGATGGGATGGCCTTCTACCTCCAGTTCCGCGATGCCGGTGCGGTGGGATAATTCCACGCGGATGGCCTGCGAATCCCCGCCGGGCACGCGCACCGTCTGGGAGCGGAAGGGCTGCAGATCCACCTCTACTGCAGCGCCACCCGAGCGCACCGTGACCGTGGTGGAGCTGGTGGCCATGAGTTTCAGTCGTGGTTGGCTAAAGTCACCGCGCAGCTCGATCCAGCCCTCATCATCGCCGGGTGCGGGCCACCAGGCGGTGGAATTTTCCCCATCGACTGCCGCGGTGGCGGACTTTTCCGGCTGGGCTCCACCGAAGGCGGTGGCATCGGCAGCGGAAGAAGAGACCTCGACATCGCCGCCGTGGGTATTCACGGTGGTCAGCGGGCCGGCGGAGGGATAATCGCGCAGGCGGTTATAAACGTGGCTGGGATCGTCTGTGGACAGCGGCGCCGAGGCGGCTCCGTGGAGCGTACCGTAATTGCGATCCACCAGCGTGGGAGTATCGGTGACGATATCGGCGTCCCCTTCCACCAGCTCGCGGGCGGCGGGGCCATCGTGGGAATCGAGGAAGGCCAGCGCCTCGCCGCCACCGGCCACGCGGACGGTATCGGCTGAGGTCAGGGCCATGGAATGCTGCTCGAGCAGGATCACATCAACCTCGCCAAAAGTATGCACGTCACCGCCAAATTTACTGCTCAAGGTGTCATTATCGGCGGCAAAGAGATCGTGGCGTACCATCACCGCGCCGATGCCCAGGCGCTGCAAGGCGCGCACGCCGCTGTCCGGGTCCTCCTCTAGCGCTGCCATCACCCCGTCGAGTCCACGGATGGCCTCCGGCGGCACAAGGGGAATGGCATCGCGGACGGCCCAGGGGACATCAAGAAGCGGCTGCGCCGGCTCATCGCGGGTCCAACCCCACTCTTGGCGGGCGAAGGAGGCCTCGGGATAGATCAGGGTGCGGGTATTTTCTGCATGCTCGTTGATGTAATCCGTGGCCTCGTGCCAATAGTCCGGCACCTCGTCATAGGCGCCTAGGGGCAGCAGACGCTGCGACCACGCTGGGGAGAGGGCGCTGATGCACACGAGCAGCACCAGCGCGCCCACCGTCTGTTTCTTGGTGGGGCGCAGGCCGGTGGGCAGCGGCAGGCGCTGACAGGCGCGGGCAAAGCCCAACAGCAGCGGGATGCGCACCAGCGGATCGAATTTGTGCAGGTTGCGCAGGGGTGCTAGCACGCCATCGAGCGCGTCGAGGTACCACGCCGCCTGGCAGCCTAAAATCGCCACGCCGGTAATCAGCATGATGGACCATACGCGGGGCAGCCGGCACAGGCCATACATGCCTATCGCGGCCACGGCCATGGTGATAAGGACAAAGAAGGCAGAGGTCGCGAGCTCGTTGCCGGCGATGCGCTCGGCATCCGCAAAGGGCGACCAGCTCGTTGTTCCGCGCAGGATCTCCGGCAGGTTCAGCCACCGGGTGGTCACGCGGGAGGACTCGATAAATTCCGTAAACGGTGGGGCGTAGCGGCCCAAGATTAAAAGCGGGCCAATCCACCACGCGGATACGCACAAGCAGCCAAGCAGCCAGGCCGCGCCGGGCTTGAAGGCGCGGCGGTAGGCCACGATGACAAGCGCCGGGGTGCACGCCGCGAGCGTGGCGGTGGCGTTGACCGCGCCCATCAGCGCCACGGGAATCGTGGCGGCGGCAGCATCGCGCCAGGTGAGTTTTTCCCGCAGGAAGGGCAGGATGACCCACGGGGCTAACATGACGGGCCAGGTTTCAGAAGAAATGGCCGTCAGCGTGGAGAGCGAGCGCGGGGACAGCGCATAGAGCATCGCCGCTACCCAGACCCACCGGCCGCGCAGGCCTATCCGGGTGGCCAGTTTATGAAAGCCGATAAAGCCCACGCTTAAGACCAACAGCCACCACAGGCGTTGGGCTATCCAATCCGGCAGGGGCTCGGTTAAAACAAAAAAGGGGCCCTGCGGGAAGAGGTAGCCGTAGGCCTGGTTCTGCAGCTGGCCTAGGGTAAAGATATCGGTATAGGCATCGAGCGCGCCGCGCAGGAAGTGCCGCGGGTTGGCGGCCAGATCGTGTTTGGTATCGGCTGCGGTCAGCCCCCACGGTTGTACCGCGAGGATCAGCGCTAAGGCAATAATGCCGAGCGGGTAGGGCCGGGCAAGGCGCGCGCAGCGGTGGCGCAGGGCGCGGGCTAGTGCGCGGTAGCGGTGTACATAGGAACCGCCGTGTGGGCCGCGGGGGAGCTGATCGGTCCGGTCATGCACGCCGGTGCGCCCATCTAATTGCGGGAACCGTATTCAGGCCCACCCAGCACCGCATCATCGGGGGAGACCGCATTGCCCTCGGGCACGGTATCGCTGCCGGAGAACTGGGCGATGCCAATGATGGTGATAATGCCCAGGGCGATGCCCACAACAGCGCTACCCACGGCGGGGCCGAGGGTGCGCTTGTTTAAAGAATCGGATTCCAGAGCCATGGCTAAAGATACTAGCAGCTACTTAGAAGTATTCCGGATCGTCATCTTCCGCGTCTTCGTCGTTTTCTTGTGGGACGATAAAGACGGGCAGGCCCGCATTGCGCACGATCTGGTCCGCCGTGGAGTTGGTCCACCAGGCGCGAAAGCCGGTGAGCGCGCGGGTGCCGGTCACGATGACATCCACGTCGAGCTCGTGCGCGGCATCCACGATGGCCGAAGAGATGGTGGTGGCGGATTCCACGAGGTGCGCGCGGCCGGCCAGGCCGAGGTTCTCTGCCAATTGGGTGCCCTGGCGGCAGATCTTCAGCGCCTCTTCGTAAGCCGGATCGTCTTCCACGCTATCGGGGGACACGGTGGATTGGTGCATGCCCGTGCGGCTGACGGCGCGCGCGGTTTGGCGGGCCACCGGCTCCCACGCGGTGAGGATTTCCACCGTGGAGGGGCGCAAAAGCTGGGCGGCGTACTCCAAGGCGCGGTCGGCGCGTTCGGTGCCATCATAGGCAATTAACATTGTTTTGCCGTTACTCATGTCACTAGTCTACCGGCCGCTTGGGACAGTTCGCGAGGAATCCTGCACACTGGAAGGCATGACATATTCCCGCATCATTGTCAGTTTGGGCCTCGTGGCGGTGCTCAGCGCCTGCTCTAATTCCGCCTCGGACGAGGACAAGTCGCACGAATCTGCGGCTCCCGCGTCCTCGTCACCCGGTACCTCCGCGCCTGCCACCGAGACTGCCCCGGCCCCGGCACCAGCGCCGGCGCCCGAGGATATTCGCGCCACCGCCGCCTCGGTGCTTATGCCGCCGGCGACCAGCTATGAGGACGCCAAGGCCAAGCTGGAGGCCGGCGTGGGAGGCATCTTCATCCCGAGCTGGGCGGATCCCGGTTTGCTGGAAGAAGAGGGCCGCAATATTAACGCCCTGCGCGCGGAACTAGGCTGCGATTTTGAGGTCGCCATCGACTTTGAGGGCGGGCGCGTGCAGCGTTTTTCTGAAATTTTGGGCGAATACCCCTCCGCGCAGCAGATGGCGGCGGAAAACTCGCCGGAGCAGGTGGAACAGCTGGCGGGGGACATCGGCAAGCGGCTCATGGACTACGGCATCAACGTGGACTTCGCGCCGGTGCTCGATGTCGATGGCGATGGCCTTGAGGTCGTGGGTGACCGCGCCTTTTCCACCGACCCTGCCCAGGCCGGTGATTATGGTGCCGCCTTTGCCCGCGGGCTGGATGCAGCCGGGGTCAAGGCCGTATTCAAGCATTTCCCGGGCCACGGCCGCGCCTCGGGCGATACCCACCTGGCGGAGGCCATTACCCCGCCGCTGGAAGAGCTCGAAAACCACGAGTTTATTCCCTTCCAAAACGCCATTCCCGCCGCGCCGAATGCGGCGCTGATGATGGGGCACCTCGCGGTCCCGGGCCTGGGCGATGGCCAGACCCCAGCCTCCATCCTGCCGGAGGCCTACGGCCTTGCCCGCGAGGCCTTGCAGTATGACGGCACCATCTATACCGATGACATTGGCGGCATGGCGGCCATTTCGGATTCGCTGCCGCTTGCCGATGCCGTCATTACCTCCCTCGCCGCCGGCGCCGACATGCCCCTGTGGTCCACCGAGGCCGATATCAACGCCGTGATCGATGCCGTCGTGGGCGCAGTCGATGAGGGCAGATTGAACCCTGAGCGCCTTGGTGAAGCCGCCCACCATGTGCACACTGGGGACAGCGACTAGGAAAAACGCCCCTGCACCCGTTAACCTTTAAAGCGTGAAGAAGGCAGAAGGAAAAAACGGTGCAAAGGGCTGGCTCATCACGCTTGGCGTGATCGTGGGTTTTGTCCTCATTGCGGGCATCGCTTATGCCTGGGATGTCATAGCAAATCAGGACAAGATCCCGCGCAGCGTCTCCGTTGGCGGCGTGGATATCTCCGCCATGGAGCGCACCGCCGCCGTGGCCAAGCTTGAGGACGAGCTCACTGGTGTCGAAACCCAGCCCGTGACCGTGACCGCCGGCGAACTGCAGTCTGATTTTATCCCTGCCGAATCCGGCCTGGCCCTGGATAACCAGGCCGCCGTCGATGGCATTGAGGAGCCTTCGCTCAACCCGATTACCCGCCTGGCCAGCTTCTTTCGCTCTACCGAAGATATCCCGGTAGAAACCGAGGTAGACGATAATAAGCTGCAGCCCACCCTTGACCGCGTAAAAGACGAGCTTTCTACAGAGCCGGTCGACGGCATGCTGGAGCTTAATGATGGTCAGCTCAAGGTCACCGATCCCACGTTGGGGCAGACCGTAGAAGGCACCGAATTGCACGATGCGGTGGCAGCGAATTGGCTCGATAAGGCTGGCGTGCAGGTGGAGCCGGAAGAAATTGAGCCGGCCATTAATGACGAGGCCATTGAAAAGATGCGTACCGGTGACGCCGCCAAGGCCCTGGATAATCCGTTGACCTTGAAGGCCCAAAATAACGTAACCGCCACGCTAAATAAGCCGGAGATTTCCCAGTTCACCAGCATTGAGAAAAAGGATGGTCGGCTGCACCTAGTGGTTGATAGCAACCGCGCGCAGCAATTGCTGCAAGAGCGCACCGATGGCGCCGATGTGCCTGGCGTGAACGCCAAAGTGAAATTCGCTGGTGGTTCCAAGCAGGTCACGCCCTCCCAGGACGGCGAGATTATTGACTGGAAGCCAACCATGGAAGGCTTTGATAAGCGCGTGACTGGCGATGACCGCGAGTGGGACGCAACCTACAAGCCTGACCCGGCCGATTTCACCACCGAGGACGCCGAAAACGCGACGTTTAACGATACCGTGGGCGAGTTCTCCACCGGTGGCTTCTCTTCTGCCTCCGGCCGCAATATTCAGCTGGTGGCCCAAGAGGTCAACGGTGCCGTGGTGAACCCAGGTGAGACCTTCTCCCTCAATGGCTATACCGGCCCCCGCGGCACCGCGCAGGGCTATGTGGAATCCGGCATCATCATCGACGGCCATTCCGGTACCGCCGTGGGCGGTGGCATCTCCCAGTTCGCCACTACGCTATATAACGCCGCGTACTTCGCGGGCATGCAGGATACCGCGCACACCCCGCACTCGTACTACATTTCCCGTTACCCGGCCGGCCGCGAGGCTACCGTGTATGAGGGCGCCATTGACCTGCAATTTACCAATACTTTCAATACCCCAGTGCAGATCGAGACTAATTTTGGCGGCGGTGAGATCACCGTCCGCTTGAAAGGCACCAAGACGGTAGAGGTGGAATCCATTAATAACGGCCGCTGGGCCAAGACCGAACCACAGCCAATGTCTGTGCCGGGCAGCGACTGTTCGCCATCATCCGGTGCACCGGGCTTTACGACGTCCGATACCCGCATCATCAAGGATCTCAGCGGCAAGGAGCTTTCCCGCGAGACCAAGACCACGGTCTACGATCCACAACCCATCGTGCGGTGTGGTTAGCCAGTAAGCAAAGTGCGTTGCCGCTGGCCCAATCTCGGCGGCCATGCAGCGCGCACAACCCAGCGTGAGTACGACAAAGGCTCCCGCAGCGGGTGTAGTGCCATGCTGCGGGAGCCAGACTCGTTAGTCATCCGTCTTGCCTCGCAGGGGGTTGAAGGTCATGTTTTTCGTGGGGGACAACCACATCATGCTCATCTTTCACCGGTGCCACCGTGGGCACTGCGTTAATATGGACGGTCAAGTCCCGTGTAGTGGTGTAGACGTTTATGCCTCCGGCTCGGTATGAAGTTCGGGGTTTGATTAGGATGTTAGCCGGCGCCAAAGAGGCCGTCGTTATCACGGTGAAGAGTACTCCTGTGTTCAACTAGCACGCAGTCGCGACGGTAAGGATCGCTAAAGTCCTCGGGTTGTGGCCTGTGGATTGGCGATAATCATGCGAGACAATAAAAACGATTGACCAGCCCGGTTATTTTATAACGCCGGTGCACATGCATTCGACTAGGAAAAGATCTCGATAGTTATCGATGAATCGGATCATTTCCCACATTTTGGGTCGAGTTATGACGCGAAAAACTCGGGCAGCCTTCAGAAGTTCATTAGTCTCGTGTAGCTGGTGATTTACACGGTCTAGCATTGCGTTTTCGGCAGCCAAATCTTCAGGTTTGGACTCTGGTATGTCCCCGGCACTGCGGGCAGGGTTAAGTCCAAAGACGGGCCGTATGCCATGAAACCCCAACTTTGGGGCTGCTGCCTGGCACGCGGGGTGCATCGACGTATTTTCCGCCGAGATGCGATCTTCCACGAGACGGACCGGACGTTCCTTGGCATCCTGATCAAATTTCCTTGGCATGTTCCAGATTTCCCCATCTACTGAAACGGAACGATACCTGAGAAACTTTACGCTGAGGCGGTCCGTTTACGCTTCAGCAACCTGGTCTTATGCAGAATGGCAGCAACGACTCAACCTCAGTAATGCATCAGCACTCTTGGAATGCGCACGCCCCTAATAATGGTTGGCTAAGATTTAAATCTGAACAACCTCTTGACGGCTCTCAGGCGATCGGATAAGTTTCTGGAAAAGTAAGCTATCAGGGTTGGAGAATAATGTCTTTATTTCTTAGGAAAGTAGCGATAATCACCGCGGGCTTCATTGCTACTTCTACAGCTACCACTGCGACTGCAACTGCTACCGAAACGCCCACTTTCAATCTATCAACCAACCAATTAAAGTTGCCGAACTAGAACCGGGTCAAAGCGCAAGATTTGCCAAAGGTGAAGTTGCCGAAGTTCTCTTCGCAGGGTCCGAAGTTCGCAGTACCGAAGCTACCCTAACAACTATGGCTGCTGTTCCAGCACCAAATTGCATTGTAGCGCGAGCAGAAAAGGGATTCGTCCAAGTTTATAACAATTGTGGAGGAAGCGACCCACAACGAGTAAAAGTGGTGCTAGCCTTCGGGCTCGACACTCAATGCAAATCAATTCAACCAGGGACACGTACTAATATTGGCGTTGCCACAGGCCGAATCGATGGCGTTTTCCTTTGCTAACTGAGGGCTGCTGAACTATGAAAAGAGTTGTAAAAAATCACGCTGGAATCTTATCCATTCTAGTCGCACTGAGTTGTTTAGCTCCCCTAGCATATGGGCTGGGTCCAGACGACCCACGGACTAAGAATAATAGAGGGATGTATACGGTGAAGTGCCAAGTCCATCAGAATACAACAGGTAACCCAGTTGTTGGTTTCGTCATCGGAAACCATAAAAATGATCCAGAAAAGGCTGAAAAAGAAGCAAATAACTTCGTTTCCAGATTCGGTGACAATCATGCTAAGAGACACTGTAAGACAATTGGCCAATACAGGAAAAACGGTGCTTATAGCACTAACTGGACTCCAAGATAATATAGAAATATATGCTAAATAAAAGTTTAAATCCAAGCGTCCACATTTGGTGCTATATAACGAAATTCGTCTGTCCATTCGAATCTCTGCCCAAAGCGAAAGAGAAATATCAGGAAGCAGTAGAACGTGTAAGACAGTCTCATAAGGTTCTTTTAGCATCCGAACAAGCTTACCTCTTAGGCCAGACCGAGCCGATATTTAGGCTCCTTATTGATGAAATTGTCGGATTTGGAGAAGAGTTGTCGGACTCAGAGAAAGAAAATTACTCCGTTTTCATTTTCACGACCATCGTTGAGGTACCAGAAAAAGAGGAAGATGATAAAAAAGACCCAGTAATGCAAATTGCTGCAAAGCTAGAGCTAGATGCCGAAGATGATTTTCCCTCAACTTTTCCTAGTCGTACTCGATTAATCTGGATGAGCGAAAGCGGAAAAGAATCGTCAAACTGCATTATTCAATAGAACCTGTCACCGGGTGGAGAAGTATCATTATAACTCTCTATCGTGCTTGACCCCTGTTTGGTGGGCACTTGGATGCGATCTACGAAGCTAAAGGACTGCTCGACACTGTGTGGGCAGCGGTTGGTGGCCGGAGGGGGCTAAAATCGCACCAGAGAGCTAGTAAATTGGGCGAAAGACAACGAAGCGTGAAGCACCACACCGTCTGGAGTCAGCACATCGGAGACTCCTGCCTTTAATCGTCGGCTGATTCCCGGTATGCATGAGGGCAGGAGAAAAGGTGACGCGAGCACTAGCACGCAGACAGTAAAGTTCAACACCTAAAACTCCGACTCAACAGTGGTGCAGGTCTTGAACGTTCACCACTAGGAGCGGTAACTATATTACCTGTGAAATACAGTTATCACTCAATATCTAAATCCTGGAATTTATTGGAAGACTTCCCCTTGCCAGTAACTTCTCCTTTTATGTCTTTTATGTCTTGCCGTACCTCTTTTATAAAGGACACCGCTTTTGTCAGGAATAGTGTCAAGGCCACTAGTAATGCTACGGCAAATATAGAAAATATAATATCATATACCATCATAGTTGCATCAAGATAACGCTTGAGCGCGGCCTCCGGAAACCTCAAGGGTTAGAGATAGCGTCGTTGTCCATAAAACCTTCACTGCAGTTGCCTGGAAAGACATTCTAGCTGAGGCTGGAGATATATTTCGGTTCTGCCATTGTTGGGTTATTTCAAGGGAGGGCGAACTTGTAGTGTGGCCAATGGCTCTATGAATTATCGGGCTATGCATATTCCTAATCGTAGCGTTTACTTTCCCACTCTTTGCCGTTGAATAATCTGCATAGAATGAGTACGAGAAAGCGATGCCGTTGTACACAACTCGGCAGTTATCGTGTCGAACCCAGTTCAAATGATCGTAGCTTCGGCAATTGGAAATCCCGGTTCCTCTAGTAGCGTAGCTACTAGGTCCCATTTCTACCGTACTAACGGAACCATCCTGGTATATATTCTTCTTCGTTACTCGACCGTACTCCTCAGTTTCTTCACTGCGTATAGGTTCCGATTCTGGATTATCTGCGTCAATTAATTCACTATTCTCAATTTTCCCAATTAGGCGATCTTGAATTGACTTGTCGGTGATTCCATTCTGAAGAAACACGTTCCTATACTCCCGCTCGATAGACCCATCGATAGGGTTATCCAAGCTTTCCACCTCTTGCTCTTCTGTAATTGCAGGGGGAGAGATAATTGAGGAAATTGCAAGCATGCTAGAGAGAATTAATGAACAACTTTTTTCATGAAAGTTTCTTCGTATATTTAGAAAGTAAAATGTCTTTACGTTTTACATTAAGTTCAATAGTTTTCATAGGATTGTTTCTAATTTGTTACATTTCTGCGGGCGTGACATGCGCGGAGGGTGTCTCTACTGAAAACCTAGGTGCTTAGGTAGTGAGTCATGCTTGCTTAGCAAGGTGAGCTGCACGTGCCTATTGCATAGACGGAGGCCAGGATGTGGATCATGCACGCGCCTGGTCTTTCATGTGCACATAACGATGCACGGTCCCGACAGAGCAGCCGACTCCTTTAGCGATCGCACGCATAGATAGCCCTTGGTTGTGGAGCACCCGGATTTTATCGCGTTTTTCGTGCGCACGTCCGATAAACGCCTTACGAAGTTCCGATGTCTAGCGGCGAATGGTGTGGGGAGGACGACCGATTTTTAGGGCAGCTTCACGTGCGGTGAGCCTTGGAGATCGTACGCCTAGCCTTCGGGGTGCATCTGGCTTGACCATTCGGTACCTCACTTGCTGTTTCGTTGCGTTGTTGGGACCGTTTTTCGCCTGATTTTCCGCGTGCTGCTCGGATGGCGGACAATTGTTCGGGATTGAATCGTGTCCATACCCAGTGGGCGATGCTGGGGGCGAGGCGGTGGATTTCTTTTTCGGGGAGGGGGTCGCGGTGTTCTTTTTCTAGGTTGAGGTTGGCGGCGATGGCGTGTGCGTGGACAACTTCAACCCAGACGTTGATGCCGTCTGTCCAATTGCGTTTGTTCGCCCTAAAGGCCCAGCGGCGAGTACGGTCGAAGATATCCACATTGCGTCCAAAACCGGAGCTTTCCCGTGGTCGAGGGTCGTTCTAGAGGGGGCAGTGCTCCCAGGCTATCAAGGGCTTGTGGGGTTGCCCGCAAATCGTGGACACGTAGTTAAGCTGCTTAGGGGTTAAGCAGCGGCCTTCTTATTACCATTTTGA
>NZ_JBEHFR010000036.1:0-17958 GCF_040225635.1 Corynebacterium sp. KPL2830
TCCTCGGTCTCCATCCTGCGCACGGGGTGCACGCCGTAGCGCTCATCCGTGGACATCAAGTGCAGCCCCATATCCTTCGAGAGCAAGGTCAAGGCATCCACCCCACGGACGGAATTGCCCTCCTTGTTAAGCCGCGGCGAAAACGTCGCTACCCCCAATTGGCCAGGCAGGGTTCCCAGCAGGCCGCCCGAAACACCGGATTTCGCCGGGATACCAACCTCGGCCATCCAGCGCCCAGCGCCGTCGTACATGCCCGCAGAGCTCATGACAGAAAGCGTCAGGCGGCAGACATCGGCATCGAGGATCTTCTCCCCCGTCACCGGCTGCGTGCCACCATTGGCCAAGGTGGCAGACATCACGGCGAGGTCGCGCACCGTGACCTTAATCGAGCACTGCTCCACGTAGGTCGAAACCGCATCGTGGGCCTCGTCCTGGATGATGTCGTAATTGCGCAGCATGTGCGCCAAAGACAGGTTCCTATCAGAGACCTGCAGCTCGGAATCGCGCACCTTTTCATCGAGTTTCAGCTCGCGGCCCGCCAGCCGCGAAAAGTAGGTGCGCAGCTGTTCCACGCGCTCGGCCGGATCCGAATCCACGCCATTAATTAGCTGCGTTACCGCGATCGCGCCCGCATTAATCATCGGATTCACCGGCCGGTGATCATCGCGGTTGAGCGAAAGCTCATTGAAGGCCTCGCCGGACGGTTCCATGCCGACGATCTCGCGCACCGCATCCAAACCGAGCTCCTGCAGCGCTAGGGCATACGCAAAAGGCTTCGACACGGACTGCAGGGTGAATTCCACCTCAGCATCGCCGGCGGAATACACATGCCCCGTCGTGGTGCAGATGGCCACGCCGAGGTAGTCCGGTTCCGCCTTCGCGAGCTCGGGAATATAGTCCGCCACCGCGCCGCTGCGATTTCCTCGCACCCGAGTCAAAATTTCCTGCAAATAAAAAGGAATTGGAGTTTTCATCGCGACCTAGCATACGAAAAAAGCCCCCACGGCGCGCGTGGGGGTAAGGCGGGGAAAATTAGTGGCGCTCAGACAGCAGGCGCTGCAATTCCTTCAGGTCGCTCTTGCGGCGACGCGAGCGGAACACGGAAAAGGCAATCAGCCCAACGACGGCGGCGCCGACGCCACCGAGTACCAGCTGCACGTTGCGGTCCTGCAACTTTTCGGTGGCGGCATCCTTGGCGTCATCGACGAGGTTTTGCGGCTTGCTGCGATCCGCAATTTCATCCAGGGTGCTAGCCAGCTGGCGCCGGGTGCGTTCGATATCGCGTTGAATATCTTCAATATTGCGTGCCACGGAATTCTCCTCTTAGCTTAAGTTTCGCTCTTAACGAGCTTATCTTACCGTGCAGGGTCTCCACCGCGCAGGCTGGGGAGCACGTAAAGTGGGGTCCATGACTGAAACTCGTTTGAACGTAGGAGATACCGCCCCCGCTTTTTCGCTTGCCGATGCCACCGGCAACACCGTTTCCCTTTCCGATTACGCAGGCCAGCGCGTGCTGGTGTACTTCTACCCGCGCGCCAATACCCCAGGCTGCACCAAGGAAGCCTGCGATTTTCGCGATTCACTAGAAGAGCTCAATGAGCTCAATATCGCGGTGGTGGGCATCTCCCCCGATAAGCCCGAGGCGCTGGCGAAGTTCCGCGATGACCACGATCTCAACTTCCCGCTGCTTTCTGATCCAGATAAGTCCGTCATGACCGCGTATGGCGCCTTCGGGGAGAAGAAGAACTACGGCAAGGTGGTCCAGGGCGTTATCCGTTCTACCTTCCTCGTGGAGCCGGATGGCACCATCGGCCAGACCCACTACAACGTGAAGGCCACCGGGCACGTCGCGCGCGTGATGAAGGGCCTCGAGTAAGCCGGTGGAGGAAATCCTCGTCCCGCGGCGCCGGCCAGCGCAGGCGCGCAGCCGGGAGCGCTTTGCTCGCATCGTGCAGGCGGCGCGCGCCGTGCTTGTCGATGTCGGCTTTGAATCCTTCACCTTCGATGAAGTCGCCCACCGTGCTGGGGTCCCGATCGGCACGCTGTATCAGTTCTTTGCCAATAAATACGTGCTCATCTGCGAGCTCGACCGGCAAGATACCGCCACCAGCCTGGCCGAAATCGAGCGCTTTTCGCACCTCGTGCCAGCCCCGCAGTGGCCGGATGTTTTGGATGAATTCATCGACCACTTGGCACGGATGTGGCGCGAGGATCCTTCCCGGCGCGCCGTTTGGCACGCCATCCAGTCCACCCCGGCGACGCGGGCCACGGCGGCCGATACCGAGCTGCAGCTCTTGGAGCCGCTCGCCGAGATCCTCCGCCCACTGGCCACCGAGCACAGCGATGCGCAACGCATTGAGCTGGCGCGCTTCCTTATCCACACCGTGGTTTCGCTGCTCAATTACGCTATTTCGGGCGAACCAGACAAGTTCGATTCCGTGGTCATGGAGCTAAAGCGCATGTTGATTTCGTATCTTTTTGCGGTGGCCGCGGGATAACTTTGTAGACGTTTATACAAGTTATCCACAGGTGGGCGCCGCGCCCGATTGGTACTGCGGTAGCGCGCGCCTAGATTTGCAGGCATGAACGCACTGCAGGCCTATGCCACCCAGATTTCCTCGGCGATGGATATCCTCGCCGAGGCCCACGGCATGCCTGAGAGCGACCTCATCGAGCTCGGATTGCCGGATGTCGAGGCCCGCGAGCTGCTCGCGCTGGCAGAGGTTTATTTCGGCACCACTTCCTTTAGCCGCAAGCAGCGCCTTGCCGCCGCGGGCGCGCGCCACCACGATTTGGTGACCCTGAAGCTCATCGAGAAGTACGCCACCCGTGCTGCCACCAAGCGCGCCGCGTGGAACCTGCGCGTAGAGCTGTGCCGGCAACACGGACCGGCCTCCGAGATTGCCCGGCTCGCTAAAAAACGCCTGCGCGAATGGCGCCCGCGCCGCCGGCCGCCGCGCGAGGGCGTACAACTCCTGCGCCGCCCGGATGGCCCGTGGACGATGCGCATTACCGCGCCCTCGTCCTTCCTCGCGGATCTCGATTCCGCCCTCGACCCCGATAACCCACTCGCATCCTTCCGCGAACTCCTCCGCGGCGAGGGCGCTGCCACGGTACAGACCACGACGAACGTGATTATCCCGCTCAACGCACTGGATCAAATACTGGAAGGCGATGGCGACGAGGTCACGCTTCGGCTCACCAACGGCTCGACCATTACCGGCGCGCAGCTCGTCGAGCGCACCTTTAGCGAACACGGGCTAGCCACGCTTATCCACCCAGTGAAGGGCCCGGTCAACCTGTATCGGACCTCGCGGTTCGCCTCGGAAAAACAGCGGCTGATGGCCGCCGCCGAAAACCCCACCTGCCCGTGGCCGCCGTGCAATCACCCGGCGGATAAGTCTCAAATCCACCACCTGCAGGCGTGGAAGCACGGTGGGATGACCAACGCGGACAACCTCACGGTGTGCTGCCCGTACCACAACGGGGTAAACCAAGACGATCCCAATGCCCCTCCCCTGCGCGGCCGCCTTGCCCGGGTAAACGGCAAGGTTCGCTGGGTCCGCTAGCGCTGCCTCATCGAGGTAGCGCTACTCGGCGTGTGCAAGCAGCTGCGCGCACATATCAGCGGGAAAATGCGCCCTGGCCATCCGGGCGAAGTCCTCCCGGCCGAGCGCACCCGCACCCTCTGGCACGCTGCCCCACAACCGGCAGCCCGTGACCGCCGGAAGCTCGTCCACATTCAGCTTCGTCGCCAAGTCTGGCTGTGCGCACAAGCTTCCGCCGATAAGCCCCATCACATTAATCCCGCGCCGCTCCGCCTCGCGAACGGTGAGCTCCGCGGCGTTGAGGCTGCCGAGGCCAAGGGAAGTGACAATGAGGAGGTTGGTGGCGACATCGGCAAGCGTGTAGTCGTCGGCCAAACGCACCAGCAGCCCGCCGGCTCCTTCCACCAGCACCACACGATCTGGCGCGTCCAACCCCGCCACCCAGTTCCCGAGCTCCTCTTTGGTCGGCGGCGTCATGCCCGCCCGGCGCGCCGAGAGGTTCGGTGCTAGCGGTTCGGGAAAGCGCGCCATCTCCGTAATCTCGACCCCGGCCAGGGCCCGCACCGTCGCCGCATCGCCACTATTATCCGGCTCGCCGGTCTGCAGGGGCTTGGCATAGACAACCTCGCGCCCGCTCTGGGCAAAAGCGCTGGCGATGGCTGCGGTCGCCACGGTCTTTCCCACGTCGGTATTGGTGCCGGTGATAAAGATAATCATCGCTTTCCTCCTGCCACCGCGGCGCGCACCCCGCGGCAAATCTGCGCAACCTCGTCCTTAGTGCTGATAAACGGCGGCATGGTGTAGATAAGGCGGCCGAACGGGCGCAGCCACACGCCCTGGTCCACCGCCGCATCCGTGGCGCCTGTCATATCGACATCGCGCTCCATTTCCACCACGCCAATAGCGCCCAGTACGCGCACATCCGCCACGCCCGGCTCGTCTTCCAACCCGGCAAGCCCCGCGCACAGCTGCTTCTCGATGCCCTCAACCTGCCCCCGCCACGTTCCCTCCAGGATCATGGCGGTCGCCTCTGCCGATACCGCGCAGGCCAGCGGATTGGCCATAAAGGTCGGGCCGTGCATGAGGGCTCGCGGGTGCATGCCCTCGGCAACCCGGGCGGTGGCAAGCGTGGCCGCCATCGTCATGAATCCACCGGTCATTGCCTTGCCCACGCACATGATATCCGGCACCACCCCCGCTGCTTGGGTGGTAAACAGATCCCCGGTGCGGCCAAACCCGGTGGCTATTTCATCCGCGATCAGCAGGATTCCGTGGCGGTCGCAGATTTCGCGCGCCCCGCGCACCAACTCGTGATCGTGAAAGCGCATGCCGCCGGCGCCTTGGACGACGGGCTCAATAATCAGGGCCGCAACCTCGTTCGTAATGTAGCCTTCCAGCTCGCGCAGGTAATCCGCGCGCGCCTTCTCGCTCGCCCCGCGCGTGGGCGGTGCCGGGGCGAAAATCTGCTGCGCCAGGGTACCGGTCCACATCGAGTGCATGCCGCCATCGGGATCGCACACGCTCATCGCGGCAAACGTATCGCCGTGATAGCCCGAGCGCCAGGTCAACATCTTCGTGCGCTCTGGGTGGCCGATCCCCTGCTGGTATTGCAGGGCCATCTTGATGGCGACCTCCACCGAGACCGATCCCGAATCCGCATAAAAGACCTGCGCGAAGTCGTTGCGCGTGAGCTCCATGAGATTGGCCGTCAGCCGCGCCGCCGGTTCGTGTGTGAGCCCGCCGAACATCACGTGGCTCATGCGGTCGATCTGTTCCTTGGCGGCGGCGGTAAGCCGCGGGTGGCTGTGGCCATGGGCGGCGGCCCACCAGGAGGACATGGCGTCGATGAGCTGGGTGCCATCGGCAAGCGTGAGGCGGACGCCTGCGGCAGACTCGACCACGCGCGTGGGCGCGCCGGGTTCGGCGTAGGGGTGCCAGATGTGGTGGGCGTCGATTGTCGCTATGTCGTTAGTAGAAATATCCACCAAATTAGATCTAGCACACACTATCGCCCGCTATAGTCCTTTTTATGAAAGTTCTTGAACGGCGTTCAATTCGCCGCGTACCCGTGGTTTTGCCGGCGGTTGCGGGCATCGAAATGTGGGAGCGCTTCAGCTTTTATGGCATGCAAGCCATCCTCGCGTACTACCTCTACTCCACCTCCGATGGTCTCGGCATGGAGCAAACGCAGGCTACCGCGCTCGTCGGCGCGTACGGCAGCCTGCTCTACCTCTTTACGTTTGTGGGCGGCTGGGTCAGCGATCGGCTCCTGGGCGCCGAGCGCACCCTGCTTACGGGCGCCGGGCTGTTGGTGTGTGGGCACTTTGCTCTCTCGCTCGTCCCCGGCACCGCGGGGCTTATCATCGGGCTGTTGCCGCTCGCGCTCGGATCAGGGCTGCTCAAGACCGCCGCGATAACAATCCTAGGCGCCGCTTTTCCCGCCGAGGCCGGCGCGCGCGACGGGGCCTTCCAGATTTTCTACCTCGGCATCAATATCGGCGCGCTCTTTGGGCCCATGCTGACAGGCTGGCTGGCCGAGGAATACGGCTACCACGCCGGATTCGTCGCCGCTGCGGTGCTCATGTGCTGCGGCTGCGCCACTTACGGCGCGCTGCGGAAAAAGATAGACGCGCCAACTCGTCCGCCTCATCCCACCCAGGCCCCAGGCAAGGCGGGCTTGGTCGCGCTGGCGGCGCTACTGGCCGGCGTGCTGATCATTATCACCGTTTCTCCGGCAACGCTGACGGTGCTGCTTCTTATCGCCACGGTAGCGGCCGCGGCGGGGCTTTTTGCCAGTATGCTGCGATCCTCGCGGGTCACCGCGGATGAACGGCGCCGCATCCTGGATTTCATTCCGCTTTTCGCCTGCTCAACGGCCTACTGGACCCTGCAACCGCAAATCTACGGCGTGCTTGCGGTCTATTCGGATCAGCGCCTCAACCGATCCATCGGCGGATTCGAGATCCCGCGGGCGTGGACGCAATCGCTCAACCCGCTATTCATCCTCCTGCTCTCGCTACCCTTGGCCGCGGGCATGACGCGCTGGGCCAACTCGCGGCGCGCGCTCATGGGTTGCGGCATCATCTTCGCCGGCGCAGGCATGTTCCTCCTACTGCGCTTTGTGGGAGGCGGGGAAAATTCCACGCCGTTCCTGGTGCTAGCGGGCACCATCTTGTTCATGTCGCTCGGCGAGCTCTTCATCGGCCCAGTGGGCATGGCCGCATCCGCCGCCCACGCCCCGCGGGCATATGCCACCCGCTTTTCCGCGCTGTACTTCCTCACCATGGCCATCGGCACCTCGTTGGCCGGTTCGATGTCGCAGCTGTACGATCCCACCTCGGCATCTGCCGAAACGACCTACCTCATCATCATGGGCGGCGTCCCCGTCATCCTGGGGCTGGTCCTCCTCCTGCGGCGCAGGTAAGCTCCTATCGCCCGGCGGACTCATCCAGGGCGCGGTCCGCCATGAGTACGTCGCGCATACCGCTGAATAGATCGCCCATTCCCTGCGGGTTGGACGGCATGTAGAGCACGGAGGCTTGGCCGTTATCCGAGACATCGACCATCGCGTCGAGGTACTGCGACACCAGCATGAGGACCTCGGGAGATTCCTGCACACCGGCATCGCGCAGTAGCTCGTACTGCTGGGCGATGCCCTCTACAATCTCCTTGCGCTGCTCGGCAACACCCCTACCCTGCAGCTTCTTTGCCTCCGCGGCACCCTCGGCTTCTTTGACCACGCGGATCTTTTCCGCCTCCGCCTGGGCGATGGCCGCCTCGCGCTCGCGCTGCGCCGCGTTAATGGAGTTCATGGACTCGCGCACGCGGGAATCCGGGCGAATATCGGTTACCAGCGTATTGACGAAGTTCCAGCCGTATTCGGCCATATTATCCCGGAGGGAGGCCGCCACGTTCTGCGCGATGGTGTCCTTGGAGGAAAAAGACTCGTCCAAGCCCATATTCGCCACCGACGAGCGCACATTATCTTGCACATAGGCCACGATCTGTTGCTCGTGGTTGGAGAGCATATAAAAGGCCTCGCGCTCGCGGCCTTCTACCACCTCGTACTGCACCGCAACCGGGATTTGGACGAAGACATTATCCTTCGTCTTGGTTTCCACCATTACGTCCAGTTGGCGCACCTGCAGCGAAATCTTATCGCGCACGCGGTCGATCCAGGGCATCTTGAAGTGCAACCCCGCGTGGGCGACTGTCTGGAATTTACCCAACCGTTCCAAGATGGCCGCCTCGCGGGTACGCACGATGTAATAGCCATCAAATACGGTGGCGAGAATCAGCAAGATGATGATACCGATGATGATTAAGCTCAACATTTTCTCTCCCTAACTACGTATGTGAAATTAATTTTCGCACAGGCGGAAAGCGTTCGCTAGTGGTCATCGATAAGCGCAAAGAGCTTGCCCATCACCTCCGCGCCGTTCTCGCCGATGCCATTGTGCTGGTACTCATTCGTCACCCACGGCCGCAGATCGCCCAAGTGCGCGGCGGTGGCCAAAGATTCCTCCAGGGGAACGAAAATATCGTCGAGGTAGATGGCGGCGGCGGTGGTGGGGGCATCGGCAAGCGCATAAGGCGCAGTAAATTCCCGCTCCGCCAAGCCGTGCGCGCCCTCCTTGAAGGCCTGCAGCGCCGGGTCCTCGTCGAACTGCCACGGGAAAATATGCTCGCCGGTCAGCCAAGTGCCGGACTCGGCAAACTCTGGGAACTCCTCCCGCACGCGATGCGCCGCCCACTGCGTCGCCGCCTGCCCGCCGCTGCCGGCATAAATGGACTCGTGGATCGCCGCATAAAGCGGGGCCTCCGCAAAGCTCACGCGCTCGCCGATGCCCCACAGGAAATCATCCCGCAGCACCTTCTCTCCCCGCACGGTACGGAAGGGCTCTTCCAGGAGGTAGGCCAGGCCGTCGAACCCGGTGCCCCGCCCCAAATCGGTGCCAATGGTGCGAAAGCGCAGCGAGGACAGCCGCTCGCCGGTGTGCAGGCGTTCATCGGAATTATCAAGGTGGGCGATGATTTCCTCGATGCGGCGCCGCACCCAGGGGAACTCGCGGTAGAAACGCTCCTGGCGGGCCTTGAGCTTGCTAAAAGTCGTGCGGTAGAGGTGATCCGCACCCTGCAGCGTGGGGATGCCGCCGGTGAAAAACGCGTGCTTGACGGACTCGGGAGCCTGAGACAGGTACGCAGTGATGCAAAAGCCGCCGAAGGACTGGCCGAACAGGGACCAAGTCTCCAACCCCAGGTGTTCGCGGAGGCGCTCGGCATCGCGCACGATACTGTCCTGGCGCAATAAGGCCAGGTGTTCGGCGCTGCGCTCTTCTGCGGGGCTCAGCCTATCGATGCGGTGCGATCGCCCCGTGCCGCGCTGATCGAGGAGGATGACGCGGTAGCGCTCGAGCGCCTTGCCGATAAGCCCCGTCGGTTTGACCGGCCGTGGGGCCGGAAAACCTGGGCCTCCCTGCAGGTACAGCAGCGCCGGCAAGTCCTCGCCGCCTGGCGGGATGATTTCGCGGGCATAGAGAGCAAAAGTTCCGCGCGGATTGTCATAATCCCACGGGACTTCCAGGGTGTGTTCAATAATATCGTGGCCGAAGCGGCGGTAGTGAGTCATGCCCACCCAGGTTAGTAAACCTCCAGGCCCTTCGCGCGGAACACGTCGCGGACTTTTTCCACGTCTTCCGGCTTCGGCGGCTTGGTATCTGCCAAGTGGTAGGTCATATCGAGCCCCTCCCACTTGTCCTTACCCATATTGTGGAAGGGCAGGACCTCGACGCGTTCTACATTGGACTTCCACCGCACCACGATGGAGGCGACGTTTTCTACGTTCTCGGCCGAATCCGTCAGGCCCGGCACGACGACGAAGCGAATCCACACCGGCTTGCCTATCGCGTTGAGGCGGTCACCAAAATCGAGCGTGGGCTGCAGCTGGCGCCTCGTTACGCGCTGATAGGTTTCCTCATCGCCCGACTTCACGTCCAGCAGCACGAGGTCGATATTGTCTAGGTCTTCATCGCGCAAGCGCGAGCCCAAGAACCCAGAGGTATCGATGGTGGTGTGGATGCCGGCGTCGTGGACTTCCTTGAGCACACGCCGGGTAAACGCAATTTGGAAGAGGGGCTCACCACCGGAGATGGTCAGGCCGCCACCGGAAGCTTGGAAGATGGGCTTATAGCGCTTGATGCGTTTGACCACATCGTCGACCCGCTCCAAGGTGCCGGTCTTCATCTCCATGGTGTCCGGGTTATGGCAATACTGGCAGCGCAGGGGGCAGCCGGACATGAACATGGTCATGCGGGTGCCCGGGCCGTCGACGGCGGTTACCAGCTCCCAAGAGTGCACGAGGGCGATATCGCCGGTGCGGCGCGCCTCCATGAGCTCGGGGCGGGTAATCTCATCGAGTTCGTGGTCGGTTCCCAGGCCCGCGGCAACACCGCGAACGCGCTCGCCGGATTCCGGCGACAGGGTGACCACACCAGTAATGCCATCAGCCATGATTATGAACCCTGGTGGAAGGTGCGGGAGATGACGTCAAGCTGCTGCTCCTTGGTGAGCTTGACGAAGTTGACCGCATAGCCAGAGACGCGAACGGTGAGGTTCGGGTATTTCTCTGGGTGCTCGACGGCATCTTCCAGCGTGGACTTGTCCAGCACGTTGATGTTGGCGTGGTACAGGCCAGAGTTCATCTTGTGCTCGTCGCGGCTGGCCTTCATGTCTGAAAGGCGTTCTGCAAAGGTTGGGGTTGCCATGATGGTTCTCCTTGTCGTGATTCTTATTGTTCCATGATGAAGCCGGCATCCAGCACGCCCACCAGGTTGGTGATGCGCTCTTCTGGGGTGCGGCCCAATCCGGTCGGGGTGATGGTATTGGTCAGCGAGATGCCGTCCAGGGCATCCTTGTAATCCAGCTTGCCCACCGACAGCATGGAGGCGACCATGCCGTGGTTATCCGCGCCGTTTTCGGGGTTAGCACCCGGGGAGAAGGGGGTGCCGGCCTTGTGGCCCGACGGGAAGGAGCCTGTTGCCTTGCCGTAGACCACGTTGGAGGTAATGGTCAGCACGGACTGGGTGGGGATGGCATTGCGGTACATCGGGATGGCCTTAATTTTCTCCATCACGGTGTGCACGATGGTGGCGGCGATGTCATCGGCGCGGTCGTCGTCGTTGCCGTAGAACGGGAATTCGCCTTCGGTGATGTAATCCGTAATCAGGCCGGTCTCATCCCGGACCGGGGTGACCTTGGCGTATTTGATGGCAGAAAGTGAATCGGCGACGATGGAAAGCCCCGCGATGCCGCAGCCCATGGAGCGGATGATATTGGAATCATGCAGCGCCATTTCCACGGCCTCGTAAGCGTACTTATCGTGCGAGTAGTGGATGATGTTTAGCGCCTCGACGTAAGTGCCAACCACCCAGTCCAGCATCTCCTCGTACTTTTGCCAGACCTCGTCGAAGTCCAACGGGCCATCGCCTTGAATCGGCTCGTAGCCTTCAACGACTTGCTTGCCGGAGACCTCATCCCGGCCGCCGTTCATGGCGTAGAGCAGGGCCTTGGCGGCATTGACGCGGGCACCGAAGAACTGCATCTGCTTGCCCACTTCCATCGGGGACACGCAGCAGGCAATCGCAGCGTCATCGCCCCACTCGTCGCGAATCTGGCGATCAGACTCGTACTGGATGGAGGAGGTTTCAATGGAGATGTGTGCGCAGAATTCCTTGTAGCCTGCGGGCAGCTCCGGATCCCAGAAAATGGTGATATTCGGCTCCGGTGATGGCCCCAGGTTGATCAGGGTCTGCAGGAGGCGGAAGGAGGTCTTGGTGACCATGTGGCGGCCGTCGCTGCCGAAGCCGGCATCGGACCAGGTGGCCCAGTACGGATCGCCGGAGAAAATCTGGTCATAGTCGATGGTGCGCAGGAAGCGGACGATGCGCAGCTTCAGCACGAGCGCGTCGATGATTTCCTGTGCCTGTTCCTCGGTGATGATGCCAGCGGCCAAATCGCGCTCGAAGTAGCAGTCGAAGAATGCGGACAGGCGGCCGATGGACATGGCGGCACCATCCTGGGACTTGATGGAGGCGAGGTAGCCAAAGTAGGTCCACTGCACGGCCTCGTGGGCGGTGCGCGCCGGCTCGGAGATATCGAAGCCGTAGGACTCGGCCATCGCCTTGAGCTTCTTCAGGGCCTTGATCTGCTCGGAGTGCTCCTCGCGGTAGCGGGCCCAGTGCTCGGAAAAGCCGGCATCGGCAATGGCATCGCGGGCCTTCATCTTTTCCTGGATGAGATAGTCCACGCCGTACAGCGCCACGCGGCGGTAATCGCCGATGATGCGGCCACGGCCATAGGCATCGGGCAGGCCGGTGATGATGTGTGATGAACGGGCGGCGCGGATGCGCGGGGTGTAGATATCGAAGACCGCATCGTTGTGGGTCTTGCGGTAGCGGGTGAAGATCTTCTCCACCTCGGGATCTACCTCTTTGCCCGCCTCGCCGATGGCCTGCTTCACCATGCGCCAGCCGCCGAACGGCATCATGGCGCGCTTGAGCGGCGTATCGGTTTGCAGGCCGACGATGACGTCATCGTCTTCTGAGATATAACCGGCCGGGAAGGCATCGATATCGGTCGGGGTGTGCGTATCGACATCGTAAATGCGCTTTTCGCGCTCGACTGACAGGTAGTCCTTTTCCAGGGTGTCCCACACGCGCAGCGTCTTATCGGTGGGGCCAGCAAGGAAGCTGGAATCGCCGTTATAAGGCGTGTAGGTGCGCTGGATGAAATCGCGGACGTTGATGCCCTCGGTCCAAGGGCCGGGAGCAAAACCTTCCCACCCTTGATACTGCTGGGGCTTAGTTGCGGTAGTCATAATTCCCTTCTTCTGGGTCAAATTTCCCGGGGCACATGCCGCCTTTTCATCCCGCAGCATCAAGCCCCGTCACTTCTTCATTGTCGGCTCGATTCACGAAATTAACAACCGTAAACATTGCCGTGAGCACCAGTTATAAACCGGTCATCATGCTTTGCTGGTAGCCCGATTCATATAAACCACCCGTACGTTTTTGTTCGGGGGCAATCCAGCCCCGATCGTGGCTTTGCTCACGTACGCTTTGGCGCCGACCTGCGTGTACCTCTACTGTTAAGGCGGTCAGCTTCGCTTCCGTAACAAGGAGGACTTCGTGGCGTCCCAGCCCAAGCACCCCGTAGACATCGTTCCCCCCGCGCCGAAACTCGCCGCCCTTGGGCTGCAGCACGTCCTCGCGTTTTATGCCGGGGCGGTCATCGTCCCGCTGCTCATCGCCAGCTCGTTAAACCTGGACGCGGAAACTACCATCCACCTCATCAATGCCGACCTTTTAACCTGCGGTATTGCGACGATCATTCAGTCGGTGGGCATCGGCAAGCATATTGGCGTGCGCCTGCCCATCGTGCAGGGCGTGACCACGACGGCGGTATCGCCCATCATCGCGATTGGCCTGGGCGCTACCGATGGCGAGGGCGGGGTGGCATCGCTGCCCACGATTTACGGCGCCATCATCGTCGCGGGCCTTTTTACTTTCTTCGCCGCGCCGGTCTTTGGCAAGGTGCTGCGCTTCTTCCCGCCGGTGGTTACCGGTTCGGTGCTGCTGGTGATGGGCACCTCGCTGCTGGCGGTATCGGCCAATGACTTTGTCAATTATGCCGAGGGCGTGCCGGCCACGCGCGATTTGCTCTACGGCTTTGGCACGCTGGCGGTCATCATTATGGTGCAGCGGTTTTCCACCGGCTTCGTGGGCACGTTGGCGGTGCTCATCGGCCTGGTCCTGGGCACGGGCGTGGCGCTCGCGCTTGGCGATGCCTCCTTTAGCGAAGTCTCCTCCTCCCCCGCCCTCGGCATTACGACGCCGTTTTATTTCGGCATGCCGCAATTCAACCTCGTGGCGATTTTCTCGCTGATTATCGTCATGATCATCACGATGGTGGAAACGACCGGCGATGTGTTTGCCACCGGTGAAATCGTCAAAAAGCGCATCCGCCGCGATGACGTGGTGCGCGCCATCCGCGCCGATGGTGTCTCCACCCTGGTAGGCGGCGTGATGAATTCCTTCCCCTATACCTGCTTTGCGCAAAACGTTGGCTTGGTGCGCTTGACCAACGTGAAATCGCGCTGGGTGGCCGTGGCTGCCGCGGGGTTCATGATCGTGCTGGGCCTTTTGCCAAAGGCCGGCGCGGTGGTTGCCGCGATTCCGTCGCCGGTGCTCGGCGGCGCATCTCTCGCGCTTTTTGCCAACGTGGCGTGGGTGGGCCTGCAGACCATTGCAAAGTCGGATCTCAGCGATGGCCGCAACTCCGTCATCGTCACCTCCGCGCTGGGCCTGGCCATGCTGGTGACCTTCAAGCCGGAGGTTGCCACTGCCTTCCCGGAGTGGGCGCAGACCTTCGTCTCTTCTGGCATGTCCATCGGCGCGATTACCGCCATCCTGCTCAACTTGTTGTTCTTCCACACCGGCAGCGCGAGCGCGCAGGTCTCGCGCGCCGATGGCAAGGGCGTGAGCCTGAACGAGCTGAACGAGGCCTCGCGCGAGGAGTTCACCGCCGCGCTGCGCCCACTATTCAATAATGAGACTTGGCCGCTGGAGCTGGCCTGGCAGTCCCGGCCGTTTAGCGATGTCAATGAGCTGCGCGCCGCCATCCAGGTCGCTGTGCTGACCGCGAAGGCTGACCGCCGCGATGCGCTCATCCACGACTACCCTGCGATGGACGAGCTGCTATTGGCCTCGTCTGATGAGGCGGCGAATATTTCCGCCGACCGCGGCTCGCTGGGGCTCAGCGATCTCGATGACGTGCAGACCGAACGCATTACCGAGCTGTCCACCGCCTACCGCGAGCGCTTTGGCATGCCATTTGTCGCATACCTCGATACCAATGACACGGTAGAGCGTGTGATCGATGCCGGCGTGCGGCGCCTCGCCAATTCCGATGCGCAGGAATACCGCATTGCGCTGAGCGAAATCGTTGAGATCGCCAATGACCGCTTCGATATCCTGCTTGCCGATGCCAACCCCGTCCGCTCCTCCTGGGACCGCAAGTTCACCGAGGTGGACTAAGATCCGCAAAAGCACCGCAGTTCTTCAAGCAAGTACTGCGGTGCCTTTCTTGTGCGCCCGGTGAGACTTGAACTCACACGTCATAAGACACTAGAACCTAAATCTAGCGCGTCTGCCAATTCCGCCACGGGCGCGAGCAACGTTGAATAGTGTACACGGCGCGCGGATAAACGAGAAACCAGGGGCATTCCGTATTGCGGCGGTGGATAGGTAGGCTGGGTGAGGTGAGTATGCACGAGGATCAGAAGAAACGGCGCGTGAAGGTGCGGTGGTGGCACATCGCCCTCGTCATATTTTTCGTGGTGCTTTTCCTCTTCCTCGCCTATTGGCAGTGGACGCGCTTCCGCTCCGGCTCGGGCACCTTCCAAAACTTGGGCTATGCCTTTCAGTGGCCGCTTTTTGCGGTATTCGTGGTCTATGCTTATCGCACCACGCTGCGCTATGAAAATGAGCGCCTCGCCGCGGAAAACGAAGCCCGCGAGATGGATTCACTGCAGGCCTCAGAAAACGCCTCTGAAAATGTCGGCGAAACCGCCGACGGAATATCTGGCTCGGCCGATGGTTCTGAGGAGAGGGACTCGGCGGAGAAAACCGCCATCGATGAGGATTTCTTGCCGCAGCGCCCGCAGTTGAATGTGGAAGAGTTTAATGCGTTGAATCAGCCTCGGCGCCGCCGCGGTTCCCCCGCAGAGGGACGCGACGAAGGCCCAACAGATAAAAGGAGAAAGTGAATCATGACAAACCAGGTACACCCAGACCGCAAGGCGCGCATCCGCGGCCCGCTGAAGTTCTTTTCCATCGCGGCCACGGTGACCGGTATCTTCCTGATCATCCTGGTCATCCGCATGTTCTTCCAGTATGTCTTAGGCGCGGAGATTCCGGAATGGGCGACCTATATCGCCATCGTGCACGGCATCGCGTACATGACCTACCTGCTCTCCATCCTGATTCTGGGCCCGCGCGCGCTGTGGCCAGCGAGCAAGCTGATTACCACCGCGCTCGCCGGCGTGGTGCCCTTCCTGTCCTTCTGGATGGAGCACAAGCGCCGCAAGGAAATCGAGGAGCAATTCCAGCTCAACGCATAATTAGCCAGCCAGCTCCGCGATAAGCGGGACCAGCTGGGAAAGGGCGCGGCCGCGGTGCGAGACCGCGTTCTTTTCTGCAGGCGACATGTCTGCCGCAGAACGCGACTCGCCTTCTGGTTGGAATAGTGGGTCGTAGCCAAAACCATTAGCGCCGCGCGGCTCGCGCAGCAGCTTGCCTTCCCAGCGGCCCTCGGTCACGCGCTCTGTGCCTTCGGGGGTCACGAGGGCGCACACGGAGACGAAGGCGGCGGCGCGCCGTTCGTCCGGCACATCGGCCATCTGCGCCAAGACCAGGTCATTATTGGCCTGGTCATTGCCGTGTTCGCCGGACCAGCGGGCCGAGAGCACGCCGGGCATGCCGTTGAGCTCCTCGATGGCCAGCCCGGAATCATCCGCGATGGTCACCAGGCCCGTGGCGGTGGCCCCGGCGCGGGCCTTGATGAGCGCGTTATCGGCGAAGGTGCGGCCGTCTTCGACGGGCTCTGGGTAGGGTTCGACCTCGGAAAGCAGGCGCAGTTCAACTCCCTCGATGCCGGCCTCGGATAGGATGCGATCGAGCTCGGCCAGCTTCTTCGGATTACCGGAGGCGACGAGGATTACCATCCCAGCGCCGCTTTCTGCGCCGCGATAAGCTCGCTGCAGCCCTTCTGGGCCACATCCAGCATGCCGTTGAGCTGCTCACGGCCGAAGAGGCCGTGCTCGCCGGTGCCCTGGATTTCAACGAAGTCGCCGGATTCTTGCATCACCACGTTAAGGTCCACCTCGGCGCGGGAATCTTCCTCATAGGGCAGGTCGAGGCAGATTTCGCCGTCGATGATGCCCACGGAGACCGCGGAGATGGGATCGAGCAGTGGCTCGCCGGGGACGACGCCTTCGGACTTGAGGTGCGCAATGGCATCGGCAAGCGCAACGTAGGCGCCCGTGATGGAGGCGGTGCGGGTGCCGCCATCGGCCTGCAGCACATCGCAATCGAGCTGGATGGTGTTCTCACCCAGCTCCTCCAGGTCCACGGCGGCGCGCAGGGAGCGGCCGACTAGGCGGGAAATCTCGTGGGTACGGCCCTTGACCTTGCCGCGCATGGACTCGCGTGGCATGCGGTCGTGGGTGGCGGACGGCAGCATGGCGTACTCGGCGGTCAGCCAGCCCTCGCCGGAATCGCGCTTGAAACGCGGCACCCCGAGTTCGACGGAGGCGGTGCACATCACGCGGGTATTGCCAAATTCCACCAAGACGGATCCGGCCGGGTTGGTGGTGAAATTGCGGGTAATGCGGACGCTGCGCATTTGGTCGAGCGCGCGCCCATCGGCACGAGTAAATTCAGTCATGCCCTCCAGCGTAACTTAGAACTGCATGCCCGCAGTACCCAGCACGATCTCGCCGTCGAATTCCTCCCGCGCCGCAGCCACGGTGGCCTCCGCATCGCCCCAGGGCTGGATGTGGATGAGCACCAGCGTGCGAACGCCCGCCTCCCGCGCCGCGCGCCCCGCTTCCGCGCCCGACATGTGCATGCCGGGGGCCATGCCCTCGGAGGAAGCACCCCAGGTGGCCTCGCAGAGGAAGAGATCGGCGCCGCGGGCGGCATCGACAAGCGCGGGCGTATAGGACGTATCGCCGGAATAGGTGATGATCTTGCCGGTTTTCGCGTGCTCGATTCGCAGCGCATAGGCCTCTACCGGGTGATTGACGGGAAAGGGGGTGATAAAGACGTCATCGACAAGCTGGCGCTCCCCCGCCACCCACGGGCTAAACGCCAAGGTATCGGACATGTCGTCGATCCCATCTACTTCGTCCGAGGACAGGCGGCCCAAGTGCGTCGGCGTGGCAGACGGGCCGAAGCAGAAGTTGCGCGAGGCGGCCGGGGCGATGGGATGGAAGCGGCGCCACACCATGAGGGAGGGAAAATCCGCGCAGTGATCCGCGTGCAGGTGGCTAAAGGCCACGTGGGCATCGCACGGATCCTGCAGTTTAGCTAACTGGCCCAGCGTGCCCGATCCCATATCCAGGATGATGGACGGTGCATTGTCGAAGGACACGACATAGCCGGAGGCAGGATTGTCTGCGGTGGGTACGCTACCGGAGCAGCCTAGGATGGTCAGCTTCATGGAACCAATAGTTCCATGAATCCGGCCCAAATGCTGGTACCGCGCGCAAAAGGGGGTGTTCCTATATAGTTTGTCAATCTCGCGGGTGGGGCGGACGGGGGCGGATCCTCAACTCGGGATTTTTTAGGTG
>NZ_JBEHFR010000037.1:0-17699 GCF_040225635.1 Corynebacterium sp. KPL2830
CTAAAAAATCCCGAGTTGAGGATCCGCCCCCGTCCGCCCCACCCGCGAGATTGACAAACTATATAGGAACACCCCCCGTGGCTACTTGCTAGATAGAAATTTCACCGTCTGCTGCGCGCTTGCCGATGTCCCTCCGGACAAACCCGCCCGCAAACTCAATTCCCTGGACGGTGGCGTAGGCATTCTCGCGCGCGGCGTCTAGCGTTTCGCCCTTGCCCAGCACATTGAGCACGCGGCCACCATTACTCTGGAATACCCCATTGGAGCGTTTCGTGCCGGCGTGCAGCACACGCTCTGGATCCTCAAGGCCCTCGCCGGTGATGGCATCGCCCTTGCGGGGAGAGGCGGGGTATCCCTCGGCCGCCATGACCACGGTGATGGCATAACCGTCCTCCCACTGCAGCGGCTCGAGTTCTGCTAGCGTGCCGGTGGCGGTGGCGTTGAGCGCTTGCGCCAGCGGGGACTTAAGAAGTGAGAGCACCGCTTGGGTTTCTGGGTCACCAAAGCGGCAGTTAAATTCCACCACCGCTGGGCCCTCTTCGCCCCAGGCCAGCCCGGCATAGAGCAAGCCAGAATACGGGGTGCCGCGGCGCACCATTTCCTTGGCAACCGGGGTGCATACCTCGTCGACGATGCGCTGCACGTCGTCTTTGCCAAGCCACGGCAGCGGCGTGTACGCACCCATGCCGCCGGTATTGGGGCCCTCGTCATTGTCGTAGGCGCGCTTGTGGTCCTGGGCGGGCAAAAGCGGCACGACGGTCTCGCCATCGACAAGGCAGAATAGCGATACCTCAGGTCCGTCCAGGAAAGATTCCAGCAGCACGGGGTTGCCGGCCCCTAAGACTGCATCCACGTGGGCGCGGGCTGCGGCGCGCTCGCCGGTGACCACCACGCCCTTGCCGCCTGCCAGGCCGTCGTCCTTGACCACGAACTGGGGTCCAAAACTATCCAGCGCGGCCTCAATATCGGCCTCACTGGTGCCCGGTCGCACCTGCTGCGCGCGGGCGGTCTTGACCCCAGCTGCCTCCATGACTTCCTTGGCAAAGGCCTTGGAACCTTCAATCTGGGCGGCGTCCTTATTCGGGCCAAAGACGGCGATGCCTTCTGCGCGCAGAGCATCCGCCACGCCGGCAACCAGCGGCACCTCGGGGCCGATGACTACGAGTTCGGCAGCGACCTCACGGGCCAGTTCCACCATGCGCTCTGGATTATCTACCTGGGAGTATTCCGGGTGCAGGGTAGCCAGCGGTTCCATGGCCGCGCTGCCGGGCGCGACGTGGATCTCCGTAGCCTGTGGATCAGCGTGCAGTCCTTTCACGAGGGCGTGTTCACGGCCGCCCGAACCAATTACGAGAATGCGCATGCCCACCATCATAGCTGGGGGTAGCCTGGCAGCTATGGCTTCTGTATTTAGCAAAATCATCACTGGTGACCTACCCGCCCGCTTTGTCTACCGCGATAAGACCTGCGTGGCATTTCTCTCCATCGAGCCGCTGCGCTACGGCCACACCCTGGTCGTGCCCGTAGAGGAAGTGGATAAGTGGACCGACCTGGATCCGCAGACCTGGACGCACCTGAACGAGGTGGCCCTAGAAATCGGTGAGGCCATCAAGAACGCGTACGATACCCCGCGCACCGGCTACGTCATCGCCGGCTTCGATGTGCCGCACACCCACATCCACCTCTTCCCCACCGAGAAGATGGAAGAGTACGACTTTGCCAAGGCCTATGCCGCCGAGGACACCGATGATGCCGCCATGGATGAGGCGGCGGCGCGCATCCGCCAGCACCTAGGCACCAACGAGGAGGGCTACCGCGAGGACTAATCCTCCGGTTCCTCCAGCGCGGGCAGGCGCACCGTAAAGGTGGTGCCGTGGCCGAGCTTGGAGTCCACGCTGATGCTGCCGCCGTGCTGTTCCACCAAGGAATGCACGATGGCAAGGCCCAAGCCGGATCCGCCGGTATCGCGCGTGCGCGAGGAATCCGCGCGGTAGAAGCGCTCAAAGATGTGGGCGGCATCCTCGGACGACATTCCCTTGCCGTCATCAATGACATCCACGAGGATGTCATTGTTGTCGCGGCGCAACTGCAGGGTGACCGTGGCATCCTCACCGCCGTGGCGCAGGCCATTGGAAATCAGGTTGAGCAGCACCTGGTGAAGGCGGTCTGCATCGCCATTGACCACGGGGATGGACTGCGCCTTATTGACCACTTTGACCTCGCGCTCGGGGAAGGCTGCGCGCGCGGACGATCCCACAGAGAGGGAAAGCTCCAAGAGGTCCACCGGCCGCAGGTCCAAGCGCGTGCCTTCCGCGCGGGTAAGCGCCAGCAGGTCCTCTACCAGCAGCGACATGCGCTTAGATTCCTTATCGATCTTAGAAAAGACCAGATCGACATCGTTCGTCGCCCCAGAGCGGTAGAGCTCCGTATAGCCGCGCAGGCTGGTCAGCGGGGTGCGCAGCTCGTGGGAGGCATCGCCGACAAAGCGGCGCATCTGTTCCTCTTTTTCCTGCGCCGTCACGACAGAGCGCTGCAGGTGGCCCAGCATGATATTGAGCGCGGCGGCCAATTGGCCGACCTCCGTGTGCAGCGGCCACTCGGGCACGCGCTTATCCAGGTCACCGGCCGCGATTTCCGATGCCGTCGATTCCACCACCCGCAGCGGCCGCAACGCCCTGCGAATAAACCAGAAGCCCACGCCGGCCATGGCCGCCAAGGCGATCGCCGCAATGGATACCTGCACCATCGCTAAGCCGTGCAGGATCTCCTTTTCATGGGTCATGTCCTTGGCAATGACGGTGATAATGCCATTGGAATCCGCAAAGGCCAGCGCGCGCCACTTGGTGTTGTTTTCAATCGATCCCACCGTCGTGGGGTACCCGCCCAAGGGAACACCCTCCACGTCCGGGGTGGTAGACGTGGGACCGGAATAGCGAATCGTGCCATTTGGAAGGTAATTGAGCACCACGTATTCCGTGGGCGGGCGCTTGGTGTGATCACCTAAGAAGAAGTCATTGCCCACATCGCGGGCCCAGGAAGACGACGCAGAGCGCAGCTCGCTATCAACGTTGTTATAGAGCACGTTGCGCATGATCGAGTTCACGGCAAAGGACGAACCCGTCAACCCGAGGCCAGAGATAACCACGAGGAGAACCACCAGCCAGGTGCGCAGGGGCATCGCCTGCGGAATCTGCTTGATGTAGTCGCGCTTGGAACGCTTCTTTTTCTTTCCCTGCCCCTGCTGCGGTAGCTGGTCCAGCTGCTCATGCCACTTCTTGGGCGGCTGTTGTTCCTGCTTAGGCTGGGACTGCGACTGTGCGGGCCTGCCCGCAGCGGGGTTCTCCTGTGAATCTGCCATTACAAAACGTCAGTTTAGGACCGCGGGGTGCGCAGCACATAGCCAACACCGCGCACGGTGTGGATAAGCTGCGTATCGCCGGTATCGATCTTGCGGCGCAGGTAAGAAATATAGGATTCCACGACGTTGCCGTCGCCGCCGAAGTCGTAGTGCCAGACGTTATCCAGGATCTTGGACTTGGAGAGCACCACTTCCTTGTTTTGCATGAGGTAGCGCAGGAGGTTGAACTCGGTGGGAGACAGCTCGATGAGCTCGCCGCCCTTGGTGACCTCGTGGGTATCGTCATTCAAGGTCAGATCGGCATAGCTCATGGTGGCGTCATTAGAAGACTCCTCTGCGGCACCGCCGCGGCGCATGATCACGCGCAGGCGGGTAATGACCTCTTCGAGGCTAAAGGGCTTGGTGACGTAATCGTCCGCGCCGATGGTCAGGCCGTGGATGCGCTGATCCACGCCGTCCTTGGCGGTCAGGTACAGCACCGGGCCATCCAAGCCTTCCTGGCGCAGCTTGCCCAAGAGCTCGAAGCCGTCCATGCCCGGCATCATGACGTCCAAAATATAGGCATCCGGGTTTACCTCGCGCGCCACACGCAGCGCCTCGTTGCCCGAGTTGGCGCTGTATACCTCAAAATTTTGGAACTTCAACGATACCGTCAATAGCTCCACGATATTCGGCTCGTCATCAACGACGAGGACTTTGGCAAGTTTATTGTCTTCCATGCGTCCTGTAGCTCCTATTGCTTCCTGTTATCTGCACACCTGCGTGCGTGCAAGCTTCAATAATCCATCATGGCAAACCCAGTTTCTAGCCTACTGATAAGTTTCTGGATGAAACCTGTGAAAGTAAAAAGCCACGCTTCCCTCTCCACGCGGACCGAAGTCCGCGGTAGGAAAGAAAGCGTGGCTAGGAAGCCGTGAGGCAGCTATGGCTTAGAAGTCCTGCGGGCGCGGGATATTGCGCAGGTTGGACTTGGCCATGGACAGCATGGAGCCCACGCCGCCGCCGAAGACGGTGCGGGTAGCGGCCTTGGAGAAGCCCAGGAGCTGATCGAAGGTCAACGTCGGTGGCAGGGAGAGGGCGTTGGGGTCAGTGACGACATCGATAAGCGCAGGGCCGTTATAAGCCAAGGCCTTCTTGATCTGCTTAGGCGCCTGCTTCGGATCCTCGATGCGGAAGGTCTTGATGCCAGCGGCTTCTGCGATCTTGGAAAAGTCCACGGACTCATGGTCGGTCTCGTGCTCTGGAATGCCGCCTACCAGCATCTCCAGCTTGACCATGCCCAGCGAGGAGTTATTGAACACGAACATCTTGACCGGCAGCTGGTGCAGCTTGACCGTCAGTAGCTCGCCCATGAGCATGGACAATCCGCCGTCGCCAGAGAATGTAATGACCTGGCGGCCCGGGTTGGCTTGCTGCGCGCCGATGGCTTGCGGCAGGGCGTTTGCCATCGTGCCGTGACGGAAGGAGCCGATCTGCTCGCGCTTGCCATTCGGGGTGATGTAGCGCGCGCCCCAAACGTTGCACATGCCGGTATCGACGGTGAAGATGGCGTCATCATCGGCCTCTTGGTCAATGAGATCCGCAATGTACTCGGGGTGGATCGGGGTGTGCTTTTCCACGTTGGAGGTATAGGCCTCCACGACGTGCTCCAGCTTGTCGTAGTGCTTCTTGAGCATCTTGTCCAAGAAGGAGCGGTCCTTCTTCTCCTCCACGTGCGGCAGGATGTTGTCGATGGTGGCGGCAACGTCACCGGTCACGGGGTAGGAGATCTTAGTGCGGCGGCCGATGTGGGAGCCGTTGATATCCACCTGCGCCACATTGCCCTTAGGCAGGAAGTCGTTATACGGGAAGTCCGTGCCCAAGAGGATCAGCAGGTCTGCCTCGTGGGTGGCCTCGTGCGCGGCGCCGTAGCCCAAAAGGCCGGACATGCCCACGTCAAACGGGTTATCGTACTGGATGTACATCTTGCCGCCGAGCGCGTGGCCAATGGGAGCCTTGACCTTTTCTGCCAGCTTCAGCACCTGCTCGCGGGCATCCTTCACACCGGCGCCCACGAAGAAGGCGACGGACTCGGCCTCGTTGATGGCCTGGGTCAGCGCTGCGGCCTCGGCTGGGTCCGGGTAAACCACGGGGCGGCCGGCGGAGATCTTGGATTCTACGAAGGTGTCATCGTCAACCTCTTCGGTAGAAACGTCGCCAGGGATAACCAGCACGGATACGCCGTTGCCGGCCATGGTGGACTGGATGGCGTGGTGGAGTACTACCCCGCCCTGGTCACCGGACATGACCATTTCGCAGTAGCCGGAGCACTCCTGGAAGATCTGCTCTGGGTGGGTCTCCTGGAAGAAGTGGGAACCAATCTGGCGGGAAGGAATGTGCGATGCCAAGGCCAACACCTTGGCGCCATTCCGGTTGGCATCATAAAGGCCCTGGATGAGGTGGGTATTGCCCGGGCCACAGGAGGCCGCACACACGGCCAGCTTGCCGGTGGTCAGCGAGTCCGCCTCGGCGGCAAAGGCCGCGGCTTCCTCATTGCGCACGTGGATCCACTCGATGGAGGAGCGGCGCACCGCGTCCACGATCGGGTTGAGGGAGTCTCCCACGAGGCCGTAAATGTGCTCGACGCCCTGCTTTTCTAGCGTCTCAACAAGTTGTTCTGCGTAATTGCGTGCCATTAAACATCATCCTTAACTCTTTAACTGTTCTAGTACCACTGTGCTACTAAACGTGCAGGAAAGTCCAGCAATTCCTGCATACTCACACCACCGGCCTATCTGTGAGGAAGGCAATACTAACCTGAATTATCACACACTGATTCGCTACGGTTTCTAGCGATGAGCATCGAGTCACCTGATACTGCCACTAAGCCCCCGCACCGCGCGGCCGCGGCGCCCTCCACCCCAGCACAGCGGTGGTCCTTCTTTGCCGTGGTGTCCTTGGGGCTGCTCATGGTGGGCCTGGATAATTCCATCCTTTATACGGCACTGCCTCAGCTAACGCAGCAGCTGC
The DNA here is from genome assembly GCF_040225635.1 of Corynebacterium sp. KPL2830. Classification (NCBI taxonomy): domain Bacteria; kingdom Bacillati; phylum Actinomycetota; class Actinomycetes; order Mycobacteriales; family Corynebacteriaceae; genus Corynebacterium; species Corynebacterium sp. KPL2830. The sequence goes on from NZ_JBEHFR010000037.1 coordinate 6,368, forward strand.
ACGCCACTGACATGCAGCAATTGTGGATCATCAATGCCTATACGCTGGTTCTATCGGGCTTGCTCCTCGGTACCGGCACATTAGGCGATCGCATTGGCCACCGCCTGATGTTCCTTATTGGCCTGGCCACCTTCGGCACCGCCTCCCTCGTGGCGGCTTATTCGCCCAATGCCTGGCTGCTCATCGCCGGCCGCGCCCTATTAGGTCTGGGCGCTGCCATCATGCTGCCTTCCACCCTGGCGCTTATCCGCCTGACCTTTCCCAATGAGGTAGAGCGCAATAAAGCCATCGGTATCTGGAGTTCTGTCGCCGTCGTAGGCGCTGCCGCCGGACCCACCGTGGGCGGATTCCTCTTAGAGCATTTCTGGTGGGGCTCGGTCTTTTTGATCAACGTACCCATCGTGGCCCTCGCCATCATCCTCACCTTCCTCCTTGGCCCGCCCAACCTACCGAACCCGCACAAGCACTGGGATTTTCCATCCTCGTTCTACGCGCTTATCACCCTGTCCAGCCTGGTCCTGGCCATTAAGACGGCTGCGGCCACCCAGATCAATGTCGCGCTGCTGGTCTGCTCCATTGCCACCTTCTTGCTCGGCGCCGCAGCTTTTTCCCACCGGCAAACCCGACTAAATGATCCGCTTTTGACCTTTGACATCTTCTACTCGCCCACCTTTACCGGCGGCGTGCTCACCGCCGGTGGCGCCATGTTTGGCCTTACGGGGCTTGAATTACTTACCACCCAAAAGCTGCAGCTTGTCGATGCCCTCTCGCCCCTCGACGCCGGCCTTTTCATCTCCGCCATGGCGGTTGCGGCCATCCCCACCGCCATTGTGGGCGGCAGCGTCTTGCACCGCGTGGGCTTTTTGCCCATCATCAGCGGCGGTTTCTTGAGCATGGGCATCGGCATGCTGGGCATCATCTGGGCCGACCGCGCCGATAACCTCGCGGTATTTATTACCGGCCTCATCCTCACCGGCTTAGGCGCTGGCTCCTCGATGTCCGTATCTTCTACCGCCATCATTAATGCCGCCCCCTCCCACCGGGCAGGCATGGCCTCTGGTGTGGAAGCCGTGTCCTACGAGTTCGGCACGCTGCTCTCCATCGCCATTACCGGCTCCCTCGTGCCACTACTGATGACGCACAAGCTTCCCGATGCCCTCGCCCCGCAAGGCACCGATGCCCTCCTATCGCCCGCCACGCACGACACCGCCGCGGCGGCGTATGACTCCGCGTACTTCCTCACCGTCGGCGGGCTTGCCTGCACCACCTTCATCTTCGCGGTGCTTACCGCCTGGTGTTTCCGCGGTAACCCGAAGTCTGGGGCGCTGTCTGCACAAAGTAGCCGATAAATAGCCACCTAGCTAACTTGTAAACTTTTACCCCCTAACTGTTTGTGCAGCTAGGGGGTAGTTTTTTGAGCTGGAGACGAGACTTGAACTCGCAACCTACGCATTACAAGTGCGTTGCGCTACCAATTGCGCCACTCCAGCACCGCGGAATTTCTTCCGCTCGTTGCATGGTACCCGAGGACCTCGCCCAAGTGGAAAGCTGGTCCCCCTTGTATGCATTTGCGCCCCACAAGGGTTAGAGTTCAGGCTGAAATTATTACTAGTGTCCCACCGCTTTTTCGAGGGTTATTTTCGTGTCACTACTGTCCGCTATGCGGGAGCGCCTGCGCGCATCTGCAGGCCAAGTCGCCATCATTGACGCGGCCAAAGCCGCACCCCCACCATCGCCACTCGCCCCGGTCGATCTGACCGATGCCGCCCAGGTCACGGGCGTGATGGAGATTGCCGCGCGCATCGGCGAGCTGCTCATTAGCGCAGGATCCGCCAACTCGGATGCCCGCGCGCAGGTCCACCTGGCGGCGTCGTCGTATGGCCTGCACTACTGCCACGTGGATATTTTGATGAATACCATCACCATCCACACCGCGATTGGCACGGGCGATAAACGCCAGAACCTCCACGTCTTTCGCGTGGTGCCGGATGTAGGCGTGAACTTTTCCAAGCTTTCGGAAGTAGACCGGCTCATCCGCGATATCCACTCCGGTAAGGTCCCGCCCGCCATGGCGGAAAAGCGCCTGGATGACATCGATCGCATGCCGGCGCCATATAAGCCGTCCACGGTGATGCTCGGCTGGGGCGGCATGGGTGGCCTGATTTCCATGATGCTCGGCGGCGATCTCCTCGTGGGCCTCGTTGCCTTCGTGGTCTCCGCACTGATTATGGGGCTTAATGACTGGTTGGCCAATTACCGCCTGCCGCCCTTTTATCAAAACGTCGTCGGCGGCTTCTTGGCCGTCTTCCCGGCCGCGATTTTGTATAACGTGGCCGCTGCCTTTGGCATCAGCATGTCGCCGGCGCAGATTATTGCGTCCGGAATCATCGTGCTGGTGGCGGGGCTGACGCTGGTGCAATCGCTTGTCGATGGCATCACGCGCTCCCCCGTGACCTCTTCCGCGCGCTTTTTCACTGCGTTGTTATCAACGGGCGCGATCATCGCCGGCGTGGGTGTGGGCATTCAGCTGGCCTCCGCCATGGGCTTTGACCTGCCGCCAATGGGCACCTTGGCGCCGCCGGTTTATCACAAGATTCCCCTTTTGGTACTGCTCGGTGGTACGGGTTCGGCCGCATTCGCACTGGCCTGCGGGGCTAATTGGATAGAAATTACCCTCTCAGGCCTCACGGCGGCCGCCGGTATGATTTTCTACTACTTCGTGGTCGTACCCTTCGGCGTCGGCCCGGTGATTGCCTCCGGTATATCCGCCATCGTGGTGGGCCTGGCCGGCGGTTTGATGTCGCGCCGGTGGGGCATCCCGCCGCTCATTACGATGATCGTGGGCTATACGCCCATGCTGCCGGGCCTCATGCTGTACCGCGGCATGTACGCCTCCATCAACGAGCAGATGATTACCGGCTTTACCAACCTAGCCACCGCGCTGGCCATCTCCGGCGCGCTGGCAGCCGGCGTCGTTTTTGGCGAGCGCGTCGCCCGCCGCCTGCGCCGCCCGAAGTACTTCCGCCCGTACTCCGCCTTCAAGCGCATCGGCCGGTTCTCCTTCCACAAGGCAACTCACCTGGCGCGCAGGGCCCCGCGCATCCCGCGCGTGCCGATGTCCCCCTTTGCTCCCCGCGTCAACCGCCCCGAATTGCCGCCCACGCTGGGGCCAAAGCCACCACAACACGCGCAGGCTCAGCAGCACGCGCCGGGGACCACTCCGGCGGAAGATTTGTGGCCGGCAGACTCCCAGTGGCCGGCCCAGCCGCAAGAAACTGAGCGCACCACCTATACGGTGCCCGGGCAGAAATCGCCCACTCCGGAGGAATCCGATCACACCAAGCCCGGCGGGGAGGAACCCAAGGAGCCCTAAACGCCGCCGGTAGCGTACAATATTCAGCCTGATAGCTTTCCCAACATTCAGGAGGACTCGCCGTGCCACCCAAGGTCCAAGACACGCACCCACAGGCAGAACAAGACATTGCCCTGGCAGAGGAAACCGCCCGTGCCGCCCGCCGCGTGGTGGCCACCTACTCCCAAGACTTCTTGGACGGCGTGACCTTGATGTCCATGCTGGGTGTCGAGCCGAAGGGCCTGGTGCACAAGAAGGTATTGGCGGAACAAGCCGATGCCGCGCCGAAAAAGTCCACGAAGAAGGCCACCAAGAAGTCGACGTCCAAGGCCTCGAAGAAGTCCACTAAAAAGTCGACCAAGAAGACCACTAAGGCGGCCAAAAAGTCCACCAAAAAGTCGACAAAGAAAGCAACAAAGAAGTCGACCAAGAAGTCTTAAGCTAGTCTTGGACTATGAGTGAGCGCGGCAATGACTTCGTAGTAGTGGCAAACCGCCTGCCGGTAGATTTAACTACCGCGGCCGATGGCAGTCAGGAGTGGACGGCCTCGCCGGGCGGTCTGGTCACCGCGCTCTCACCGGTGCTCGAAGCGCACCAGGGCTGCTGGGTGGGGTGGCCCGGCGTCGCCGATGCCGCGCCCGAGCCCTTCCGCACCGAGGCCGGGGTGTTATTGCACCCGGTCAAACTTACCGAGGCCGATTTTGAGGCCTTTTACGAGGGCTTTTCCAATGCCACGCTGTGGCCGCTCTACCACGATCTCATCGTCACCCCTGCCTATCACCGCGACTGGTGGGATGCCTACCGCGAGGTCAACCTCCGCTTCGCGGACGAGGTAGCCCACGTGGCCGCAGAAGGCGCGACGGTCTGGGTGCAGGACTATCAGCTGCAATTATTACCGGGCATCCTGCGGCAAATGCGCCCCGATCTCACCATTGGGTTCTTCCTGCACATCCCGTTCCCCTCCCCCGATCTTTTCCGGCAGCTGCCTTGGCGGGAGGAAACGGTGCGCGGCATCTTGGGGGCAGACCTGATCGGCTTCCACTTGGAGGCCAATGCCCGCAATTTCTTGGAATTGGCCCGCCGCCAGGGCCTCGAGGTGCGTGGCGAGGCCACCACCCGCGATGTCACCGCCCATATCCGCCTCCCCGGTGGCCGCACCGTGGGCGTGGGCGCGTTCCCCATTTCCATCGCCGCGCAGGATTTCGGCCAGTTTAGCGACGAGGATAAACGCCGCGTGGCCCAATTGCGCAAGGATTTGGGCAGCCCCAAGCGCATCATTTTGGGCGTGGATCGCCTCGATTACACCAAGGGCATCCTGCAGCGCCTGACCGCCTTCGAGGAGCTCTTGGAAACCGGCGCCCTGGATCCGGAGGAGGTCACCTTGGTGCAGCTGGCCACGCCCTCGCGTGAGCGCCTCGACCACTACAAGGCCACCCGCTCCCAGGTGGAAGAGGCCGTCGGCCGCATCAATGGCCGCTTTTCCCGCATGGGCCACCCCGTGGTGCACTACCAGCACCGCGGTGTGCCCAAGGATGTGCTGCGCTGCTATTACCGCATGGCCGATATCATGCTGGTCACCCCCTTTAAGGACGGCATGAACCTCGTAGCCAAGGAGTTCGTGGCCTGCCACGACGACGGTTCTGGCGCCCTAGTGCTCTCGGAATTCGCCGGCGCCGCCGCGGAGCTGGATGAGGCCTACCTGTGCAACCCCTTCGATATCGAGTCCGTCAAACGCGCCTTGCTTAACGCAGTGCGGGCGCTTTCCGATGCCCCCTCCACCATGACCCAGCGCATGCTCACCATGCACGATCAGGTCATAAGCCACGATGTGCAGCTGTGGTCGCAGTCCTTTTTGGGCTGCCTGCGCGCCGTTCGGACCGAATCCGCCTCGCAAGCTCCCGACTCACACGGAAAGGACTCCTAATGCCTCTTTCCCTCCCCCGCGTACGCACGGCCGGAGCGGCCGGTGCGGGTACACCCGCTGTGCACAGAGGCGTCGGCAAGCATGCTGTCACCGTGGCCGCGCTGGGTGCCGTCACCCTGCTTGCCGCCTGCGGTTCCGAGGACGATGCCCCACGGCCCGCGGGTGATGACCGGATCGTGGACAAGCAGTGGCAGGTCGTCTCCATCAACACCGCGCCGGATGCAGCATCCACCATCCCAGAGTCGATTCCTCACGCGCCGGAATTTAGCTTCGGCGAATCCACCTTGGTGGGCACCACCGGCTGCACCCGCCTTGCGGCCCGGCTGACCTACACCACCGATGACGAGCGCGAGAATATTCGCGATGGCAACAAGCTGCACTTCGATGAGGTCAAATACGACGACACCGATGAGGACTGCGAAGGCAGTTCCGTGTGGGCCGATAACCTGCTGCGCAACCTCATTACCTCGGATAATGATTTTATCTACACCGTAAATAGCAATAACCAGCTCATCCTGGAGCTCGATACCGATGAGGTAGATTCGCCCTCCATCAAGCTGGTCTCCGGCGCGTAGCATGGGATGCCATGACGCTTTCTACCACCATTAAGGCCTTGGCCGCGGCAGAAGAGCTCGCCGTGGTTTCTGATTTTGACGGTACGCTGGCCCCGATTGCCGCCGACATTTATGACGTGGAAATCAACGCCGATGCCGCCCGCGCCCTCAACCACTTGGCCCACCTGCCGCGCACCACGGCCGCGGTGCTGTCTGGGCGCCACCTCGAGGGTCTGCAGCGCGTGTGTCCCCTGCGCGAGCCCGTCCTCTTCGGTGGCTCCCACGGCGCCGAGTCCTCCTGGCAGCAGACCGAGCTCACCCCCGCCATGCGCGAGCACCTTGCGCGCAAGGAGGAAGAAATCCGCGGCATCATAGACCGCTTCCCCGGCGCGGAGCTCGAGGTCAAGCCCTTCCAACGCGTGCTGCACCTGCGCTCGCTGGAGCTGGACAGCCCGGAGCAGGGCGCGGCCGCCTATGAGGCGGGCCTGGCGCTCGATACCGCCGGTTTCCCGCGCACCGCCGGCAAGTCCGTCATCGAGTTTTCCGCCACCACCGCCACGAAGGGCACGTGGCTGGAGACCCTCCGCGAGCGCACCGTCGCCACCGCCATGGTCTTTCTAGGCGATGACGTCACCGATGAGCACGGCTTCCGCGCCCTCCACCAGCCGCCGGACGTGGGCGTCAAGGTGGGCGAGGGCGATTCCATCGCCGCCGTGCAGCTTGCCGATGTCGACGCCGTCGCCCACTTCCTCACCGAGCTCGCTACCGCCCGCGCGGCCGCGGTGCAATAACCGACTTTCCCGGCGCGAACCGCGTCTGCAACACCCGCCGCGGCACCTCCTCCGCTCCTTCGGCGCCGACCTTCGCGCTGCCTGCACCGGCAGAATCACTTGTCGCGCTAGCGATGAGCTTTTCCAGCATGTGCCCGGCCGCGGCTCCCTTGGCCTTATTGGGCTGGATGACGGTAGCTAGGTCGAGGCGCTGCGCCGCATCGATGCCGTCAAAGCCGGTCACGGATAGGTCTTCTGGCACACTCAGCCCGCGCTCGCGGGCATAGGCCAGCACGCCGAGCGCCATGGAGTCGGTCGTGCACAGCACGGCCGTAAGCTCCGGATGGGCGTCGAGCAAGAGCTCGGCGGCGGCACGGGTGGTATGGGCATCGTTAATGTGCTGCGTGACCACAGGCACGGATTCGGGCGCGATGCCCGCCTCGGCGAAGACGTCGAGCGCGCCCATCACCCGCGAGCGCTGCACGTGCATCTCCGCGTCCTGGACTTCCTGCCAGGAAATCGGGCCGTCGTGGCGCTGCAGGCGCAGGCGGATGGCGAGGATGCCGATGCGGCGATGCCCGGCATCGATAAGCGCACGCGCCGCTGGGGCAATCGCCGCGCGATCATCAATGCCCACGAACGGCAGGCCCGCGTCCGTGGGCTGATCGCAGACCACCAGCGGCAGGCCCCGGCCCCGCGCGGCCGCGAGGTAGGCATCGCCCGCGGCGACCGAATAGACCACGAAGCCATCGACTGCAGCCGAACCCACCAGGCTGGTCGCCTCCGCCTCGCCTTCTGGGCCGGCGGGAATCAGCGTCAGCGTAGTCTGCGCGCCTGCCGATGCCTCCGCCATGCCCGCCAAGAAATCCACCGACGCCATGTCCTCGAAGGCGTAGGACAGGTGCTCGGTCAGCAGCACGCCTACCGACCCAGCGCGGCGGGTGCGCAGGCTGCGCGCCGTGGGATCAGGCCCCGGGTAACCGCGCGCCTTGGCCGCGGCCAAAATGCGCTCCCGCGTTGCCGGGGAGAGCTGGTCAGGGCGGCTATAGGCATTGGATACGGTTGTGCGCGAAACCCCCAACTCCGCGGCGAGGGAGGCCAGTGTCTTCCGGGTGGGGCTGCGTTTAACCATGCCTGTTACCTTACCCTGCGCCCTGGCGCCGGATTTTCAATGCATGTTCAATTGACAATGATTGCCAGCAAACGCACACTGGAGGGTATGCACACGTCACTACGCGCAACAACAGCCCTACTCGCAGCAAGTGGCCTCCTATTTACCGCCGCATGCTCTACAGATTCCGATTCTGGATCCGGAACCGACTCTGGTTCCGGCGACTCCGGTGATAAGAAGATTTCCATCGTCGCCTCTACCTCCATCTGGGCCGATGTTGCCCAGGCCGTGGCCGATACCGCCTCCGGCATCGACATCGAGGTCGAGCCCATCGTGGAGGGCAATGACACCGACCCCCACCACTTCGAGCCCACCGCGGCCGATGTAGCCAAGGCCAACGACGCCGACATGCTCGTGGTCAACGGCGGCGGCTACGACGCCTGGATCTACCAGGCCGTCTCCGATCAGGACAACATCATTTCCGCCCTGCCGCTGACGGACCACGGCAAGCTGGACGAGGACCCCGATGTCATGACCATCGATGCCGCGAAGGCCACCGCCAAGGATGACCCGGACAAGGTCACTAATATCGAGGGCAACGAGCACATCTGGTACGACCCCGCCGCCCTGGAGGAGGTCGCCGGATCCATCGCGGACCAGATCAACGAGAAGTACTCCGACGCCGGTGCCACCACCGAGAAGATCGACTCCCACGTGGACCAGCTGCGCGATAAGCTCAAGGAGCTTCCCGATGGCCTGAATTACGCCCAAACCGAGCCCATCGCCGATTACCTCATGAAGTACACCGACGGCAAGGACGTCACCCCCGAGGGCTACCGCAAGGCCACCATCTCCGAGGGCGAGCCCGCTACTGCCGATGTCGCCGCCTTCATCAAGGCCATCGACGATGGCGAGGTCGATCTCCTCATCTTCAACCCCCAGACCGAAACCGATACCGCCGGCCGCATCAAGTCCGCCGCAGAGGACAACGACGTCGATATCGTAGAAATCGGCGAAACCCCGCCGGATGGCAAGAAGTTCTGGGAATACTACGACGAAGTCACGAGCAAGCTGGGGAAGCACTAGTGCTCGTTGAATTCCATGAGGCCGCAGTAGACCCGCTGTGGTCGCAGCTTAATCTCGCCGTGGACCGCGGCGAGTTTATCGCCGTTTTAGGCCCCAATGGCGTGGGCAAGTCCACCCTGCTGGGCACCATCCTCGGCACCCGCACGCTGACCAGCGGCCGCGTCGACGTCAACTGCCGGGTCGGGTTCATCCCCCAGCAGCGCATGTTCCCCGCTGACCTTCCCCTGCGCGCCCGCGACCTCGTTTCGCTCTCCGTGGCGCACGGGGTATTCCGCCACCGGCACCCACCCCGTGGACGGGTGGACGAGCTTTTGGAAGAGGTGGGGGCCACGGGGCTGCGAGACCGGCGCGTCGGCCAGCTTTCCGGCGGCCAGCAACAGCTCATCCGCCAGGCCCAGGCCCTGGCCAATGACCCGGACCTCATTCTTGCCGATGAGCCCCTCCTCTCCCTCGACCCCGCCCGGCAAAACGCCACGGTTAACAAACTGGACTCGCTGCGCCGCGAGCGCGGTACCTCCATCGTCTTTGTCACCCACGGCATCAACCCCGTGCTCGGGGTGACGGATAAGGTCCTCTACATCGCGCCCAATGGCCACACCTTCGGCCCGGTCGATGAGGTCATGCGCTCCGAGGTCCTTTCGGAACTGTACGGTTCCAAGGTCAATGTCTTAAACGTCGACGGGAGGCTCATCGTTGTCTAGCTTCTGGGAAGATACCCAATACTTGCTCAGCGTGGACTTCGTGCAGTCCTCGCTCATCGCCTCCGCACTGCTGGGCATCTTGTCTGGCGTGATGACCTCGCTCATCGTGCTGCGCCAGATGTCCTTTTCCGTCCACGCCACCTCTGAGCTAGCACTTATGGGTGCCTCCGCGGCACTCCTCTTCGGCCTCAACCTGGGCTTCGGCGCGGTCGCTGGCGCCATCGTCGCCGCTATCATCCTGGCCATGCTGGGCTTTAAGGGCCAGCAAGACAGCGCCATCGGCGTGGTCATGAGCTTTGGCCTGGGCCTCTCGGTGCTGTTCTTGCACCTCTACCCCGGCAATTCCAATACCGCGATGACGCTTTTGACCGGCCAAATCGTCGGCGTTTCCTCCGCCTCGGTGTGGCTGCTGGCCGCCACCACGGTCATTATCGTGGCCGCCGTCGGCTTCCTCTGGCGGCCCATGCTCTTTGCCTCCGCCGATCCTGATATGGCCCGCGCCGCCGGCGTGCCCACCCGCGCCATCTCCGTCGCCTTCGCCGTCCTCGTCGGCCTCGCAGCGGCGCAGTCGGTGCAAATCGTCGGCTCGCTGCTCGTCATGGCGCTGCTTATCACCCCCGGCGCGGCGGCGGTACAAATCACCTCCTCGCCCCTGCGCGCGGTACTGTGGTCCACCATCTTCGCCGAGGTCTCCGCCGTGGGCGGTTTCATCCTCTCCCTCGCCCCCGGCCTGCCGGTTTCCGTCTTCGTGACCACCATTTCCTTTGTGATCTACCTGGTGTGCCGGTTCATCGGCTGGCGGCAAGGCAAGCGCGCCATCCGCGATGAGGTCGCGGCCAAGCATTTCCACGCCGATAACCGCGCCGCCGCAGAGGCCCACCACGCCGACTAAACTCGGCGGGCATGCATATTCATCGCCGCACCGCGGATGTGGCTGGCCACACCCGCCGCTTCATCGTCATCGAGCCCGAGAACCTCGGTCCCCAGCCGGACTTGCTGCTGTTTTTCCACGGCTCCCACCAATCCGCCAACGTCATCCGCCGCTTTACCAACGGCACGGTGGACGCGCTTGCCGATGCCACCAATACCCTCATCGTCTACCCCGACGGCATCGACCACCACTTCAACGACACCCGCGCCAACCTGCCGGTCCGCGCCCGCGAGCTCGGGGTGGATGACGTTGCCTTTAGCACTTTCCTCATCGAGACTATGCAGCGCGAGTACTCCACCGCGCGCACCTTCGCCGCGGGCTATTCCAATGGCGGGCAGATGGTGCTGCGCCTGCTTTACGATGCCCCCTTCACCCTCACCGGCGCCTGCGTCTTCGCCTCCACGCTGGGCGAAGGTTCCAACCACGCGCCCACCCACCCCGATGACTACCGGCCTACCCCGCTGCTGTTTATCCACGGCACCGAAGATCCGATTGCGCCCTATTATGGCGGGCTTGCCGGCATCGATGGGCAGCAAACCCACGGGTGCGTGCTTTCTGCCCCCGCCACCGCGGAGCACTTCGCGCTGGCCAATGGCTGCCGCCCGCCCCGCGAAACCCAGCCCATCCCCGGGATAACCTCCACCTACTACGACGGCGACTACCCCGTGGAGCTCTGGACCATGGAGGGCCTCGTGCACGTGATTCCCTCTAGCAAAGAAACGCCAGCGAGCATAGGACCAAATACGGATTCCTTCAATGCTGTGGATAAAGTCCGCGAATTTTTCGGCTTAGGTGACGCTTAAGGGTAGTTGTGTGATGTCTAGTGACTTTTTGGACTCGGAGTCCAGTTAGTTTTTTGACGCGGAGTCCAGGAAGTTTATGGACAGGATGTCTAACTACTTT
>NZ_JBEHFR010000038.1:0-14538 GCF_040225635.1 Corynebacterium sp. KPL2830
TTTCTGGCGTTGTTGACTCACAATGAACATCCTCTCCTACGGACACAAAATCCGCACTAATCGGGTGTCCACTAAACGAGGGTAACCTCACCATGCCGGGGCAGAGTTACGAATCCTGGGTAACCTCAAGCGGAACTGCTAACAACGTAATGGGGCAGAATCTGCTGGTCTCCGGTATGGGATGGCAGGTGTAGGTATGCCAGATTCCGGCCAAGGTAGTTAATCCTCGGCACCGTACGGCGTGTGTAAAAACTCTGGCGCGTCTCAAGCTAATTGACTGCGCGGGCGTACTCCTGGGGCTGGTCGTCCTCTGCTCCGGCCTTGCGGCTTAGGAACCCCAGCAGGCTGTTTACTCGGTTGCTTAGTCAGCCCCTCTAACGGTGCTCTCAACCCGCCGTTTAGACTGTAGAAGCCAGGTGTGCAGCCTTCCCCCGAAAACAAACCTTCGCACAACGAAAAAGCCTCGAGCCACCGTTCTAGGAACGATGTCTCGAGACTTGAAAATGGTGCGGCCTGAGGGGATCGAACCCCCGACCTATTGGGTGTAAACCAATTGCTCTTCCAGCTGAGCTAAAGCCGCATGCGCCCTTGCGCTGTTATGTACAGTAGCGCAGGATTGTGAAGCTACACAAATCAGCTGGTGAAGGCTATTTTTTGGTGTAACCGCGCGGTACCAGGCAGGAACCTTGCCACTCGCCCAAGCGCTCAGCTTTGGTCTGCACCAAGCCGGCTAGCTGCGCCGATTCGGAGATGAGACCAGGCTCGACGGTGCCAGGCTTGCCGGCACCTGGGGTCAGCAACCACACGGAGCCATTATCCGCGAGGGGGCGGCTGGCATCCACCAAACCGTCCACGAGGTCGCCGTCTTCCTCGCGCCACCAAAGAAGGACTACATCGCACAGCTCATCATTTTCCTCTTCGAGGAAATCCTCACCGAGTACGGCTTCGATAGATTCAGAGATTGTGGTATCACAATCCTCGTCCCAACCAAGCTCTAGAGCGATTTGCCCTTCCTTGATTCCGAGCTTGACTGCAGCGTCAGCCACTATGCATTTCCTTCCTTATTCGGTGAATTCTTGCTCACGCCCGGCCCGTGCTTGGCAGGGAGGGCGTGTGTTATTACATGTAGTTTAACGCCCCAGGGCGTCTTTTACTTGCTATAGCACCCCTTTCCCCCAATTTGCAGGCCCTTTTCTGCTCACACCGGCGTCTGTTTTGTGGGACAACTAGCGCCGTTTAGGGGCCTACTACCCACGTTTGCACGCTGGGTGAGAGAAGCAAACCGCAGGTTATAGGGGGTGCATCGGAAAGCGCCGCGATTTAGACAGCCTAGACTCCCACTCGCGATCTGGGAACGCGTATCGTAGGAGATAAACTCTGCAGACCCTTAACTAGGAGGTTTACATGGCCGAGAAGGACCCCGCCAAGGGCGATTCCAACTTCCCGCTTATCCGCGATGGTGTTGCATCGTACCTTCACGACAGCGACCCAGAAGAAACTCGCGAGTGGATGGATTCCCTCGATGGTCTGCTGGACCATTCTGACCAAGAGCGCGCGCGTTACCTGATGCTGCGCCTTCTGGAGCGCGCCACCGCCAAGCGCGTGGAGCTTCCCTCGTTGACGTCGACGGACTTCGTCAACACCATTCCCACCAACATGGAGCCGGAATTTCCTGGCGATGAAGAACTAGAAAAGCGCTACCGCCGCTGGATCCGCTGGAACGCTGCCATCATGGTGCACCGCGCGCAGCGCCCCGGCATCGGCGTCGGCGGCCACATCTCCACCTACGCGGGTGCCGCCCCGCTGTACGAAGTCGGTCTCAACCACTTCTTCAAGGGTAAGGACGATCCTTCAGGCGGCGACCAGGTCTTCTTCCAGGGCCACGCCTCCCCGGGCATGTACGCCCGCGCCTACATGGAAGGCCGCCTCTCTGAAGAAGACCTCGACGGCTTCCGCCAGGAAGTTTCCCTCGGTGAAGGCAAGGGTCTGCCCTCCTACCCACACCCGCGCCTGATGCCATGGTTCTGGGAGTTCCCCACCGTGTCCATGGGCATTGGCCCGATGAACGCCATTTACCAGGCACGCTTTAATAAGTACCTGGAAACCCGCGGCATCAAGGACACCTCCAAGCAGCACGTGTGGGCTTTCTTGGGCGATGGCGAGATGGACGAGCCAGAATCCCGCGGCCTGCTGCAAACCGCTGCGCTGTACGAGCTGGATAACCTCACCTTCGTGATTAACTGCAACCTGCAGCGCCTCGACGGCCCAGTGCGCGGTAATACCCAGATCATCCAGGAGCTGGAGTCCTTCTTCCGCGGTGCCGGCTGGGACGTCATCAAGGTCATTTGGGGCCGCGGCTGGGACAAGCTGCTGGACAAGGACACCGAAGGTGCCCTCGTCAACGTCATGAATACCACCTCTGACGGTGACTACCAGACCTTCAAGGCTAACGACGGCGCTTATGTGCGCGAGCACTTCTTCGGCCGCGATGAGCGCACCGCAAAGCTGGTAGAAGACCTCTCCGATGAGGAAATCTGGGCGCTGCGCCGCGGCGGCCACGACTACCGCAAGGTCTACGCAGCGTATACCCGCGCCCTGGAGAACAAGGGCTCCGGCAAGCCGACCGTCATCTTGGCCCACACCATTAAGGGCTACGGCTTGGGCCACAACTTCGAGGGCCGCAACGCTACCCACCAGATGAAGAAGCTGACGCTGGAGGATCTCAAGAACTTCCGCGATAAGCAGGAGATCCCCTTCTCTGATGAAGAGCTGGAAAAGGATCCTTACCTGCCGCCGTACTACCACCCGGGCAAGGATTCCCCGGAGATCAAGTACATGCTGGAGCGCCGTAAAGAACTCGGCGGCTTCCTGCCTGAGCGCCGTGCGGACTTCACCCCATTGGAAGCACCTTCCTTGGACAAGCTGCGCTCCGTGCGCAAGGGCTCCGGCAAGCAAGAAGTCGCTACCACCATGGCCTTGGTGCGCACCTTCAAGGAGGTCATGCGCAATAAGGAACTGGGCAAGCGCGTCGTGCCCATCATCCCGGATGAGGCTCGTACCTTCGGTATGGACTCCTGGTTCCCCACCATGAAGATCTGGAACCCACGCGGCCAGAACTACGTGCCGGTGGACCACGACCTGATGTTGTCCTACCGCGAGGCCACCGATGGCCAAATCATGCACGAGGGCATTTCTGAGGCCGGTGCGGCAGCATCCTTTACCGCCGCCGCTACCTCGTATGCCACCCAGGGCGAGGCCATGATCCCGCTGTACATCTTCTACTCGATGTTCGGCTTCCAGCGCACTGGCGATGCCTTCTGGGCCGCCGGCGACCAGATGGGTCGCGGCTTCATCATCGGCGCTACCGCCGGCCGCACCACCCTGACCGGTGAGGGCCTGCAGCACATGGATGGCCACTCCCCTGTCTTGGCAGCCACCAACCCGGCGGTCATTTCTTATGACCCAGCCTTCGGTTTCGAGGTTGCTCACTTGGTAGCGCGCGGTATCGAGCGCATGTACGGCGAAGACAACGAGCCGGTCATGTACTACCTCACCGTGTACAACGAGCCGGTCCACCAGCCGGCCGAGCCGGAGAACTTGGACGTGGAGGGCCTGCACAAGGGCATCTACCACTTCAATACCGCCGAGAATGGCTCCACCCCGGCCAATATCCTGGCTTCGGGCGTCGGCGTGCACGAAGCTCTTCGCGCACAGGAGATGCTGGCTGAGGATTACGATGTCAAGGCATCGCTGTTCTCCGTGACCTCCTGGAATGAGCTGGCCCGCGACGGTGCCCGCCGCAACAAGGAAGCGCTGCGCAAGGGCGAAGAGCCCTCCGAGGCATTTGCTACCTCCCAGCTCAAGGACTTCGAGGGCCCATTCGTTGGTGTCTCGGACTTCACCACCGAGCTGCAGGAGCAGATTCGCCCCTACGTCCCAGGTACCTACATCACCTTGGGCACAGACGGCTTCGGCTTCTCCGATACACGCGAGGGTGCCCGCCGCTTCTTCAACAACGATGCGGAATCCATCGTCGTCGCTGTGCTCGATGGCCTTGCCCGCGATGGCAAGATTGAGCGCTCCGTCGTAGAAAAGGCGGCCTCCGAGCTGAAGTTGGATGATCCAACTGCACCTAATAGCGGCGAGTAATATCGCCCGCACCTCCACAATGGAGATGTAGCTCAGGCGCTTCCGGCTTAATGCTGGAAGCGCCTAAATTATTTTTCGCCCAATCCCCCCTAACCAGTACCGCGTGAGCCTATTTCTCCTATGTCACGCACCAATCGCTACTACACTGGTCACTATGGCAAATGACCTCAGTGCCCAATTGCAGGCAAAGTTTCAGGGTTCTGACCCGGATAAGGACCACGACCCAGATCGGGATACGCTGGGCGAGCTCATCGCCCTCATCGTCAAAGTCACCGGAACCGAGGCCGAACTTGGCAGGGACACCGCGCTTTCCGATGTCGGCGTGGACTCCCTCGAGCTTATAGAGCTCACCGTGCGTGCAGAAGAGCTCTTTAAGGTGCGACTTACTGAGGAAACAATGCTTAACTGCGAGACCATCGGCGATATCGCTGACTATTTGGAGGACCACCAATGATTTCTTACCTATCCGATATGGACGGCGTACTCATCAAGGAAGGAGAAATGATCCCCGGCGCCGATAAATTCATTCAAACGCTGAAAGATAACGACATTGAGTACATGGTGCTCACCAATAATTCCATGTCCACCCCGCGCGACTTGGCGGCACGGCTGCGCAATACCGGACTGGATATTCCGGCCGAGCGTATCTGGACCTCCGCCACGGCGACGGCAAACTTCTTGGCCACCCAGGCCAGCTCCAGCAAGGCCTACGTCGTGGGAGAGTCCGGTCTGACTACTGCGCTACACGAGGCCGGTTGGATCCTCACCAACGATGACGCCGATTTTGTGGTCCTTGGTGAAACCCGCACCTACTCCTTTGAGGCGATTACCACCGCTATCAACCTCATCCGTAATGGCGCCCGTTTCATCGCCACGAACCCAGACGTTACGGGTCCTGCTCCCGAGGGCGTGCTCCCAGCAACCGGCGCGGTGGCCGCATTGATCACCGCCGCTACCCACCGCGAGCCCTACTACGTGGGAAAGCCCAACCCTGTCATGATGCGCTCAGCGCTCAACCACATCGGCGCTCACTCTGAAAACACCATCATGATTGGTGATCGCATGGATACCGATGTCAAGGCGGGCCTAGAGGCCGGCATGCGCTCCATATTGGTGCGCTCCGGCATTTCCGATGACCGCGAAATCTCCCGCTATCCTTACCGCCCAACCGCCGTGTTTAAGTCGGTTGCAGATATTCCCGATAAGATCATGGATCCCTTCGCCGACGAGGAATCCTAAAACGGAGCCCTGCTGCGCGACCAACCTCGTGCGGCGGGGCTCAATTTGGCCGCGCTCGCGCCGATTCGCTCGTGCGTCTTAGCTAAAACGCACGGTGGCGCTAAAGCCATAGCGCTGCGCAAGGTAGCACACCGCGCTCTCAAGCGCGGCAAGCTCCACCTCGGTTCCGGTAAGCACCTGGTGGCAGCCAATGCCGATGCCAGAATCCATTCCAGAACCCGTCGCCTCACCGCGCACGAGCGCCTCCATAGAGATCTCGTCGCGGTACCACCGAGTACACCACTGGGCGGTCAGCGGGTCAACGCCTGGGACGATGAACTCCGATTCGGTGCGAATGCACCGATCCATGGCGCGTTCTACCTCTGGGCGCAACGCACGCGGCATCCCAGAAATTTTCAGCACACCAGTGACCACGACGGCCGCACCATTGCGGCTGGGCCACGTGTAGTTGGAGGCCGGTTGATCAACCGGCACTGGATTGACGCAAGTATTCATAGCCGATATCTCCCTCGACAAATCACCACTGCTATCCACACGCGTGACGTGCGGCGCAGTGCAAGACGAGCTTCGTCTTCCCCAACGAACTGTCTTTTGCGTCTGCACCCAATTTTCCTGCGCCACACCACCCTCTACAACCCTCAACTTTCACTTCAACCCCCAAGATCTAAACCTCAACATAAAGTCCAGACTGTGATTAAAGTGACTAAAGACATTGAAGTTACAACAGTGAAATTTGTGGGATTTGCCCCTTGAACCGCTTTCCCTAAAACAACGTCCCGGTACGAGTCGCTCACAAGGCAGTTAGCAGCGGAAACACTTGCCCAATAGCGCTCACCCCCTAGGGTCTCGGCCGAAAACTACCCCAGTCCCCCTAGGGGCTAAGCTCTCCAAAAAGTCCCAAGTGGTAAACCCACGGCGGGGGTAGCCAGGCGCCAACCCCACTCTCATCCCCTGATTTGAAAAAGAGACGCACGCCCCATCAGTAGAGCGGTCGATATTCATTTATTTTGTGTTAAGAAACAGTGTGACACGATCCACGCACTCTGCTTATACTGAGATAAATTCAAACAATCCGGTTTGAATTCTCCCTACCGAAAGGAACCCCCTATGTTTGATCTTTCTTCTGCTCTCGGATTCCAGATTCTCTCCCTCGTTGACGGCATCTTCACCCAGTTCGCCATGTTCCTCGAAGGCCTCGGCCTGCAGGTGTTCTAAAAAGAGCAGCTTTAAGCTCCCCACTCCACTGGAATGGGGAGCTTTTTTCGTTTTCCTATTAAGGAAAATCTGCGACGGAGCTCCTTACAGCGCCTCCCAGATCTTTGTATTGGTTTCATTCCACAGTGGCTTTGCCCAATCACCAAAATCTCGGTCTGTCAATGCCACCATGGCGTAGTCGCCGGCCAGCCAGAGGTAGGTTCCGGACATGCCGAAGTGCCCGGTGGCATCGGCAGGCAGGGCTCCCATCCAGTGGTCTTTCTCACCGCGGATCTCAAATCCAAGCCCCCAGGTGCAA
Source organism: Corynebacterium sp. KPL2830 (assembly GCF_040225635.1). Taxonomy (NCBI): domain Bacteria; kingdom Bacillati; phylum Actinomycetota; class Actinomycetes; order Mycobacteriales; family Corynebacteriaceae; genus Corynebacterium; species Corynebacterium sp. KPL2830. The sequence continues at coordinate 6,902 of NZ_JBEHFR010000038.1, forward strand.
TCCTTAAAGCTCCCGTAACCGGGTACGATGCCGCGCAAACCAGGAAAGTGAACGCGGCGCATATCGGCCACGGTACTGGGGTGCAGGAGCTGCGGGTCGTGGACCTCGGCAGCAAATGCAGCGAGATCCTCCACGGTAGAAACCAAGCCGTGCCCTGCCGAGTCCTCTAAGCGGGTAGAGGACATTCCAAGCGGCTCGCACACGCCTTCGCGCAGGTACTCTGCAAATTCGATGCCGGTGGCACCTTCAACGATCTCTGCAGCCCACTCATAACCGGCAGAGGAATAGATGCGCCGCTCGCCCACTGGTTTTTGTTGTTCACGCGAATCGAACTTCACACCCGAGGCGTGCGCGAGCAGATGCTCGAGGGTCGAACCCTCCGGACCAGCGGGCTGCTTCAAATCCACCGCGCCTTCCTCCACGGCCATCATCACCGCGTACGCCGATACCAGCTTGGTAACGGAGGCAACCGGAAATTGGCGCGAAGTATCGCCTACCTTGTCTATCACCTCACCGCTGTGGATCAATGCTCCGGCCACGGTATCTACGGGCCATTGATTTATCTGCTGCAACTCGCTCATATCTTCCAGCCTACTGTGCTCTAGACCTCTGAATAAGGCGTGCCGATCGGTGCGGAGGTAAACCCGTGGTTACTGATAAAGGAATTTCTGGTGTAATGCGGCCTGAGCGGTTGCAGGCCCTTTCAATCTTAGAAAACTTATGAATATGACTAGCAGAAACCACAGCATGCAATCAGAGATGTCTCATGTCAACCGCCGCAAATTCCTCCAAACCAGCGGCACAGTCGGCGCCGCCTTGGCGCTGACCACAACTGCCAGCACGGCTAACGCCAGCACTGCTCATGCACAAAGCAGCCTCTCCTCGCGCCCAGAACCACACATGGTAGAGCCCACGCTCGGTGAACGCCCCTTCCTGCACGGGGTAGCCTCCGGAGATCCCATTCCAGATTCTGTTGTCTTGTGGACGCGCGTGACCCCAGATGCAGATGCGATGCCTGGCTCCGGTGCAGGCGCGCCTACCACCGTGGAATGGGAGATTGCGCGGGATGAGGAGTTTAGGGACATCGTCAAGCGCGGCGAAGTCACCACCGATCCCGCACAAGATCACACGGTCCACGTGGATCCTCACGGCCTCGAACCAGAATCCGTGTATTACTTCCGCTTTCGTGCCCAAGATAAAATCTCCCCCGTAGGCCGCACCAAAACCGCACCAGCGGTTACTGCATCCCCAGAAGAACTAACCTTCGGTGTAGCCAGCTGTGCCAACTGGGAGTCCGGTTTCTTTCAAGCCTATGGCGATATCGCTCAGCGCGGACGAGCCGGGCAACTAGATTATATGGTTTTTCTGGGAGACTATATTTACGAATACCCACAGCGCGAGTACGCCGGTTTCGGTCCAGTACGCCTGCACCACCCCGCGCACGAGATTACGACACTGGAAGATTATCGCACGCGCCTCGGCCGCTACCGCACCGATGAAAATCTCCAAGCAGCACATGCTGCCCTGCCGTGGATCGCGGTCTGGGACGACCACGAAACCGCAGACAATTCTTGGAGGGACGGCGCCCATAACCACACGGAGGGAAAGGAAGGCGCTTGGATCGATCGCCGCAATGCCGCGATGCAGGCCTACTTTGAATGGATGCCGGTACGGGCAAGCAATCCATCCGATAATGGCCATCTCTACCGGTGTTTGACCTTTGGCGATCTCGTGGAACTGACCATGATGGATCTGCGCACATACCGCGATAAGCAAATTCTCTTTGGCCCTGCCAGGATGGCCGCCGAGGGGCGAAGCATGCTCGGTTCGGAGCAGTACGACTGGCTGGTCAACAAGATCGACACCTCCGCCGCCGCGTGGAATATGCTGGGCAACTCCGTCATGTTCTCCCCCATGAACCTGGCTACCCTGCAGCGCGACGACAAGCTAGCACACGTATCGTCCTCACTGTCATCCAATATCACCGGCATTCCCGTCAACGGCGACCAATGGGATGGCTATTCGGCAGAACGCCGGATGCTTATCGATGCCCTTGCCAAGCACGACTCCCACGCCCTCTTTGTTACCGGGGATATTCACTCCGAATGGGCACACAATATCAGCAAGGATGGGCGCATCTTCGGAGCCGAAATGGTGTGCTCATCTATCTCCGCCCCCAATGTCAACGAACAGCTCCACCTTCCCGAGGACAACGGGCTTTCCACGTTGGCAGAGCGCTACCTTTTGGAGGCAAACCCCCATACACGCCACGTAAACCTCGATCACCACGGATATAGCTATGTCACCATCCGCCCGGATTCTGCGGAAATGCACTGGCTGCGCGTTGAGGACCTGCTCAACCCCACCGCAGCAGTAAACGAAGCCATTACGCTGACATGGCGCCCGGATGAGGGATTTAGTTCTTAATTTTTAGCGAGGAGTTGTTAACGCTCGCTGGGTGCACGTTCGATATAGAGAGTGAAAGATCCTCTCTGGGATATTTCACTCTCTATCACTCGCGCTCTCTTCCCCTACCTGCCGCGGACTACGCGTTAGTCCGCGGCAGTTTCATAATCAATGTAGCCGCGCTCGCCGCCGACGTAGAACGTGGCCTGATCTGGCTCATTAAGGGCCAGGCCTTCTTCCCACCGGCGTACCAAGTCCGGGTTAGCAATGAGCTGACGGCCCACTACAACGGCATCCACGTGGTCCAATTCCAGCTCGCGCTCGGCATCTTCCTTGGTGGTGACAGTGCCGAAACCATCATTCATCAAGACCTTGGTTTCGCCATTGGCACGGGCCTTCTTTGCCAAGGCCGAGATGAGCTCGCCTTCCGGCTCGGCGTGCAGGAAGGAGACATAAGCCAGGTTCAGCGGGGCAATGGCGTCCAAAAGTCCGCCGTAGGTGGCCAACATATCCGCCTCGTCATCTTCAACAATGCCTTGTACAACGTGGGCCGGGGAGAAACGCACGCCCACGCGGTCAGCACCAATTTCATCTACGACAGCACGAATGACCATCTCTGGCAGGCGCCACCGGTTTTCAGGGCTGCCACCAAATTCATCGCCGCGCTGGTTGGCAGACGGTGCCATGAATTCGTGCAGCAGGTAGCCATTCGCGTTGTGGATCTCTACACCATCAACGCCCGCGTCGACGGCGCGGCGTGCGGCAGCGCGGAATTCCTCAACGATGCGCGGGAGCTCATCAGCCTCTAGTGCGCGCGGCACCGGCGCATCCATCTTGCCGGCGGAGCCGCGAACCTGGCCGTCCCAATCCAACGCGCTTGGGGCCTCTGCCTGGGCGCCATCAATGAGATCTGGGTGGCTGGTACGGCCGCCGTGCATGATCTGCATGAACAGCACGCCGCCCTTGTCATGTACCTCATTGGCTACCTCGCGCCAACCGGCGGCTTGCTCGTCATCGACGATGCCCGCCTGGCCCGGGAACGCGCGGTTGGTCCATGCGGGGAAGGTTCCCTCCGTCACCACGAGACCGGCGCTAGCGCGCTGGGAATAGTACTTTTTGTGTAGCTCGCTGGGGACACCGCTGTGACCTGCACGCTGACGAGTCAGCGGTGCCATGGTCACGCGGTTATTCAACGTATAACGGCCAAGTTCCAAAGGTGTAAATAATGATGTCATGTCTACTGAAACAGCCCGGGTATCAAATTTGTTCCACCCTGTGGCCTACTTTCTATAAATCCACAGCTAGATGCTGGTTTAAATGCTAAAGTTTTCACCGTTCACACCGCCGATTTTTACCCGTTCTTATGATGTTGAAACGCCACACTTCCTTAATGCTTGCCGCCTTGTCCCTTACCATGCTGAGCGCCTGCGGTACCTCCGATGATTCCGATTCTGCCGAACCCGAACCTGCTTTTGTGCCCAGCGAGGCTTCCACGGCCCCTACGACCGTGACGGAAACCCTGGAGAATACTCCAGACTCCACCGCGGAAAAAGGCGATGAAGAAGGCGCCGAGCATGGCGATGTCGGCTCGAATGATGACGCTCCCCCAGCTGGAAATCACACGATTTACGCTGGGAAAATTGGCGGCCACTGCGGATATACCGACCAGGGAGACACCATCGAAGCCGGCGAACATACATCCTGCGAATTTACCGGTGCTATTTTCGATGAAGCGATCAAGCACTCCTATCCATTCCGGCAGTCCGATCCCAAGGCCAACGGCGCGTATAGCACCAAGATTTCCGTCGCCAGCCCCACCACCGGTAAGACCTATGACCTTTACTGTTTTATCGGATCAGATGGTCGCGCACTCATATGTGGAAAAGATGGCGACAATACCTTAAGAGTCACCTACCAAGACGAGAAGAACGATCGCCGTTGGCCCGACCGCCTCGAGGTATACGGCGGCTTGCACTAGCGTCTAGTGGGGTTCTGAAGGAATCGCGGTCTGCTGGCTATTTGCCGCGCCGCTATTTCCGTCTGCATCCGAGGCTCCATCTCCATTCCCTTGGCCATCGCCAGAATCGCCGTTCGAGTCAGCGGGTCCATCCTGATTGCTGCCGTGCCCATCCCCGGAATCAGGAGTGGAATTGGGGTCCTGGCTGGGGTAGCTAGGAACGGTCGGCGTATTGGTGGTCGTCCGTGTTGAATCAGCATCCGTCGGCTCAGTTGGGGTGCCGGTAGTAGGGGGGTCTTCCGAAGGCACAGTCTCTTCAGATTCCGTTGGTTGCTCGGAGGAAGATTGCGTATCGCGATCCTTCCAATAGTCCGGCGACAACCAGCCAGCTTCCCCTTCCTCTGGGTTGCTTGCCGCGAGGATGAGCAGGCCGACGACGAGGAGGGCCGCCACGAGGCCTGTGGTGGAGGCACGCACGCGCCCGCCGATGGTAGCGAGCTTCTGGAATTGGGTATTGGTCTGAATCGTGCGCCAGATCTTTCGGCGTGATTTATCATCGTCGTCTGCGGCGTCTTCGCCCGCTTCATCCGTGACTGCTTGTTCATCGACCTTGGTCTGAGCAAGCTCGACTTCCTCTGGGGCCAGTTCCTCTTCCACCGTGGGGTCATCCACTGGCGTATTGGGGCGGGAGCCTTCCCCGGCATCCAAGGCGTCTTTGGCAGACTGCGCCGCGGCATGCTTTGGGCTCTCCGGCTTCTTCTTTTTCTGTTCCTGCAGCTCATCAAAATCGATGGCGGAACCGTAGTGGTCCCAGAATTCCGAAAGCAACGCCGAGCGGATAGCGCGCTCCACGGACCACTGGCGGGCGGGATTAACCGTCACCATGATGCGGTAGCCCACCTGCCACGGCTGGCCGGCAACCTGCGGGCTGACCAATTGCGTGGCGGGAAGAACCGTGAGCTCGCCGGCCACATCGACAGAGATCTCTGGGGCTTCAATAGCGTGCTCCGAAATCTCTTTGACGCGGCTCGTAATCTCCGGCAAGGATTCGCCCTCGTGCACCGGGACGTTGATATTGACCACCGCGCGGGACCATTCCTTGGAATAGTTGGTCACCACGCCCGCGGAACTATTGGGGATGGTCACCAGCTCACCAGTTGGGGTGCGCACCTTCGTGGTGCGCAGGGTCAGCGTCACCACATCGCCTTCCACCCCAGGAATGCCGGCAAAGGAGACATAGTCACCCACGCCGAATTGCTTTTCCGTCAGGATGAAAAATCCGGAGAGGAAATCCGAAATCACGGACTGGGCACCAAAACCAACCGCGGCAGAAACTATCGTCGCAGGCACCGCAGCACCCAGCGCCGGAACGCCGAGATTGGTCAGTGCGGCCGCGACCAATAGGAAGTACGCAACCGCTTGGACGATGTAGACCAATGCTCCGGTCAGTGCCAGCCGCGCCTTCGTGGATTCTTCTTGCTCATCCAAATTATGTTCGATGATCCGGATGGCTAGGCGCCCCATGCGGGGCAAAAGAATGCCGATTATCACGAATGCGATGAGCGGCAAGCCATGGTCAACGATGAGGCCCCACAGCTCAAAAAAGAAATACCTCAGGTTCATGGTTCTAGGATATGGCACCTAGCTGAAAAATTGATGCCAGTTTTCTGCCAGAAATCCAGACCCGGAATTTAGGGGGCATCGGCAAGCAGCTGCTTAGAAACCTAGTCGCGCGATTGATAACGGTCCATCAGGCGATCAATCAACTCATCGGTAAGTTTGTCATCTTCCAGAATCGTATCGAGCAGCCGCTGGGATTCCTCGCTGGAGGTCTGCTCCTCCGCCTCATAGGAATCGCCGCTAAAGTCCACTCCAAAATCCATGTCCTCGGACTCAGCTGAGACACTACTCAACTGGTCGACATCAGATTCGAAGGACTGCAAAAACTCGCTGGCCTCCTCCGCCGCATCCTGGCGGCGCTTGCCGGAACGCACTTGCTTTTCGATGCGCCGCTGCAGCGCCTCTTCCATCTGCCGGTGGCGCCAAGAGCGCACGCGGTGCGGCTCCAGCTTGCGCCCGACCGCGCGGCTTTTATTCTCGGCCTTTTTCGCCAGCGCCTTAACCTGCGCAGCCGTATCATTTATCGGCGCCCACTCCTGGTTCGCGGGCACGCGCCACCCAGCCCAAATGCCCAGCAGCGCCAAGAAAATAGACACCAATGGCCCCACGATCATGCCGACGGCCAACATATCGAAGTGGTTTCCCACCAGCACGATCACAGCACAGGCGATGGCCGGAATCACCGTGGGCTGATTATCGCCAAAGACCGCGGGCTCGCGCCCCATAGCAATATCGCGAATCATGGAACCGCCAGTAGCGGTAAACACGCCCATCATGATGCACGGAATCGGCGGAAGCCCATAGGTAATGGCTTTCACCGCGCCAGTGCCGGCCCACAGGCCAGAAACGACGGCATCACCATGCGCCTGGATATAATCCCAGGTCTTGCCCTTGAAATAGACAAAGCGCGCGATCAACGCGCCAGTAAACGCCAGGTACAGGTACTCCGGCTCGCTCATCGCCGCTACCGTGCCGCGATTGATAAGCACGTCGCGCACCATGCCCCCGCCTAGGGAAGAAAACATCGCGATGAAGAAAAACCCGATGATGTCGTATCCGCGTTTGCGCGCAATGGTGCCGCCGATAATTCCCATCAGCAATACACCGCTGACATCGGACCAGCGATAGAGGGACTCAATGAGCGGATCTACTTCTGTCATGCCGTTTATTAGACTGCACTACTCACCCGCGCGCAATTCGCCTGCCCACATTCGCTGCGGTGCTACACTCTTCCTGTTCTACTGCCCTCCTACCTCTCCCTACATTCCGCATGAAAAAGATTCTCGCGCTCTTGCTGCTTGGGGCTCGTCCCCCTCGCAGAAAGCAGAGGAGGACGAGGACTCCTCACTCACTGCGCAGGTCGGCGGCAAATGCAGCATTCGCGAGAACGCACAAATCATCGCCGACGATGCCAGAGACTGCGCCTTGCCCCGAACATTTATAAGCACGCGATGGATGCCACGTACAGGTTCGAAACCCCGATGCGTCCCTTGCAGATACCCCGAAAACACAACTATTAGCACCCTCACCGAGTTGACCGCCCAGCCGATTTTCTCCGAGCGCGTGCACACCGAATATGGCCTAAACGACAGGATGTGTTGGTGAAGTTATATGTTTAGCCGGTCTGGCGTGCTGGTATTAGGATTATTTCACT
>NZ_JBEHFR010000039.1:0-14203 GCF_040225635.1 Corynebacterium sp. KPL2830
GTGAAATAATCCTAATACCAGCACGCCAGACCGGCTAAACATATAACTTCACCAACACATCCTGTCGTTTAGGCCTTGGTCTCGGGGTTTATTCATGCGCTGACCCATCCTGATTTCTAGCGATGATGGAAAACCTGATATGCATTAGAAATTTGTCTGGAATCAGAACGGAGCCCCCTACTTCCTTTCCAAAAGTGACCCACAACAAGATGATAGTTGGCTAGCTTCTGGTTCCCGCCAGGTTGCCGAATTCTCATTTTTACCTCCATTGGCGCGAATCCAGCCGCCCTAGCACTGTATGCTGCGCTTATGCCTAATTCTCTCACCTCTCCTTGCGCGATCCTGGCCGTGACTGCTGTCGCTTTTGTTTCCGGTTGCTCTAATTCCGATGAACCTAATAAGGCCGATAGCGAGCCGAATTTCACCGGATCTAGCGCGACCTCCGAGGTCAGCGAAGAATCCTCCAGTTCAAACACGGATGATGAAGGTGCTGGAGCCTCAGATTCCGCGAAGGAGCCGAGCACTGCGACAGTGACGGAAAAGGCCCAGAAATCTGCGGCTTCAGGGGAAAATAAGATCATCCCAGTGGAAGACTTGTACTCCTTGTGGGTACCAGCGTTGTGTGAGCATGACGCCGGCACGTTGGTGGATGGGACTTTGCCCGAGCACTTAAAGACTGGATATCCCAATGCTGCCGCCGGGCTAAAGCTCAACAAGGATGGAACCCCTAAGGGTGCTTACGCCGATATCAACGGTGATGGCAAAGATGAAGCCGTTATTACCTATGTCTGCGATCAAGGCGGCGTGGCCTGGCCGGATAACTTGCTCATTTATGACAATGACCTGAATTACATTACCCAGGTAGAAGACTGGACCCGTAATGGCATGGAGCCAGCACGCAGGCATATTAATCAGCTGGAGTGGACCGACGATACCGTGACAGTAACGTGGCGTGCCTATGGGGAAGGCGAATCGGGTGCTGTGGCCACGCAGGAACTGACGGGAAACCTCACCTTAGATGGCGACAAAGCGAACCTAGAGATGACAGGGCACCGGAAGACCTCTTAGATCAGTGGGATTCTGCTGTGGCATTTCATACCGGGGGATGACGCGCCTAGTGCGGCGCAGACTTAATCTTGGAAATGTACAGGGCAAGTCAGGTATCGATGCGGTGCTGGCTTTGTCCCAGAGATAAAAATGCTCGACGAAAGGACGTCATGAATACCTCGGAACTTTATGTAGCAGCAGCGGAATCTACTAACTCTAATGACACGTGGTGGTTCCTTGGGTTCCTTCCCATTATTTTGCTCGTCGCGTTCTGGATTGCGGCGGTTATTTCTATTATCGCTTCTGGGTACACGATTGCGGCCAAGATACTCTTTATCGCCGCTACCTTCGCCCTTCCTTTCTTGGGGCCGCTGATCTGGTTCGTCTTTGTTCGCGGCAAGGAAGACAAATACGGAAGGCCATAGGCACCCCACACTGTTTGGCGAGGCTAGGACAAATCGTGCTGTTCCAACCACGCGTTAATGCCGCCGCGCAGTGAAACAACGTGCTCGTAGCCGCGGCCGCGCAATGCGTGGACGGCTTGCGCGGAGCGGATGCCGCTAGCGCAGTAGATAACAGCGGCATCGCCCTGGCCGATGTCCGGGTTTTCGCCGGCGAGGATGCGGTCGAGGGGCAGATGCGTTGAATCGGGGATGGTGGCGCGGGCGCGCTCGGCGTCGGTGCGGACATCGATAAGCGGGGCGTGCGCGGGGAGCTCGCGGACCTCGGGGGCATCGGCTGGCTGAGTAGGCTGCGCGCCGGTAGGGCGGATGGGGATATACTCCCAGGTCCCAGATAGCGCCTCAAAGTAACCGAGCATGCCAATGAGCGGGGTGCCGACGCCGGTAATGATCTTCAAAGCCTCCAAGGCCATCGCAGAACCCACCGTGCCGACGATGGGGCCCAGAACGCCGGCCTGGGAGCACGAGGGAACCTCGCCTGGGGCAGGGGCGGTGGGGAAGACATCCTCGTACACAGGGCCCTTGCCGGACCAAAAGACGCTCATCTGCGCATCAAAGCCCAGGATAGAAGCCCAAATGTGGGGAATGCCCAGGCTGTGGGCGGCCCATGAGCACAGGTAGCGGGCGTCGAAATTATCCGTCCCATCGAGGATCACGTCGCAGCCGCGCAGCTGCTCGAGGGCGGTGGCGGATTCTAGGCGGCCGTGGCAGATGAGCTCCACCTCAGGGTTGAGGGCCCGCACCGACGTTGCGGCCGATTCGGTCTTTACGGTGCCAATGGAGGCGGTGGTGTGAATGACCTGCCGGTGGAGGTTGGAGGGGGAGACGAGGTCGTCATCGAAAAGCGAGATGCGGCCCACCCCGGCTCCTGCCAGGTAGAGCAGCGCCGGTGAGCCAAGCCCGCCCGCGCCGATGACCGCGACGTGGGAGTCAGCCAATTTCTGCTGGCCCTTATCACCCCACAGGGCCTCCTGGCGGGCATAGCGTGTGCTCATTCGAGGCCCACCCAGTTGATGGAGCCATCGCCGTGGCTTTGTTCCTTCCAAATGGGCACCTCGGCCTTGACTCGATCGGCACAGGACTCCGCGGCGCGGAAGGCATCGCCGCGGTGGGCAGAGGCGGCGACGACGGTAAAGGCCAAATCGCCCACCTGTAGATCGCCGGTGCGGTGGGCCGACCACAAGCGCACGGGGTGCTGGCCTGCTACTTCATCGACAATCTCGCGCAGCTTTTCTGGGGCGCTAGGGTGTGCGGAGTAAGACAGCTGAGTGACATCGGGCCGGCCGCCATCGTGATCGCGCACGATGCCCTCGAACGTGACCACCGCGCCCATGGCTGAGGTGGTGACCTCTGCTTTGGCGGCGGCAAGGAGGGGCTCGAGGGGCTGCTCGGTCAGTATGGCGCCGACAGTGAGCCCAGTCTGCGCGGCGACATAAGAAGGATCAGTGCTCATGTTTTCCTTCTAACATATCGACGATGTGGACGATTAAATCCTCTAGCACGGCGCAACCATCTTTGACTCCGCCGGTAGAACCGGGCAGGGTCATGGCAAAGGTGGTGTCATTGACGCCTGCGACCGCGCGCGAGGCCACTGCGGTGGGGATAGTCTCCAAGCCTTTATTCCAAAAGGCCATGGCGATGCCGGGAAGCTCCCGCGTGAGGTGGGGCTGGACGGCATCGACGGTGAGATCGTCCGGGGTCAGGCCGGTTCCGCCGGAGGTAAGGATAACCGCGGGCTTTTCGGCGAAGGCCTGGTCCACCGCTGCGGCGATATCGGCATCAGGTACCACGCGGGTAGCGGGGCAGTCGAAGCCCTTGCGGCGCAAGAAATCTACCGCGATCGGGCCCGAACGATCCTCGTAGACCCCGGCGGCGGCGCGGGTGGAGGCGACCAAAACAATGGCGGTGCGAGCATAACTCATAGGGGATAGACCTTTACTTCTTCTCCTGCATTGAGGCTCTTACCGGCAGGAATGCGGATGAGGTGGGTGGCATTGGCGGCTTGGGCCAGCAGGTGAGAGCTAGCACCGCCAGTAACGTGGGCTTGCGCATCGGCGTACCCGCGGCGGAATTGATCCTTGTGGGGCAGCCCCTCGATGGCGTGCGCGATTGGTACGCGATATGCCGCGGGTGCCCAGCCCAGGGTGGGGGCGACAAAGAGGCGGAAGCTCACCATGGTGGAAATCGGATTGCCGGGCAAGCAGATGACCGGGGTGCCATGGAAACTGGCGATGCCCTGCGGCCCGCCGGGCTGCTGATCCACGTGGCCAAACCAGCCGGTGAGCACCTGCCGGATGACCTCGTATTTACCTGCGGAAATCCCGCCGGAGGTGACGATGGCATCGGGGCGATAGTCCTGCGTGGCCTCCGCAAGCGCGCGGGTGAGCACCTCTGGATCATCATCGGTGGTGACAAAACCGGCGATCTCGATGCCGGCGCGGTGGGCCATAGCGGAGATGAGCGGCGCATTGGCATCGGGAATAGCAGCAACACCCGTACCAATTTCCGCGCCACCGGTGCACACGAGGATGCGGGCGGGGCGATAAACGCTGACCTCCTCGATGCCCTGGGAGGCCAGCGCGGCCAGGCGCACCGGAGTGAGCTTCTCGCCCTTGGCGGCCAGGAGAACGCGCTGCTGGAGGTCCGTGCCCGTACCGCGGATGAATTGGCCCTCCTCGGTGGCCGGAACTGTAATGGTCTCGCCTGGCTGGAGGAATTCCTGCGGCTGGCATTTTTCAATCGGCACGATGGATGCCGTGCCCTCTGGAACCTTGGCTCCGGTCATGATGGGGCAGGCGGTGTGCAAGGGACCATCCAGCAGCTCGGTGGGATTCGCGCCGGCGGCGATGGTGGGGCCCACCTCGTACGATCCGGCTGCGGTGGCGGGCAGCGCGTAGCCGTCCATCTGGGAATTGCTAAAGCGCGGCGAGGGGAAGGCGGCATAGACATCGGCGGCAAGGACCATCTCCTGTGCCTGCCCTAAGGGCCGGGAGATGACTTCGCGCGGGCCGAGGGCTGCCGCGACCTCGTGTGCGTGGGTTTCGGGAGTGCGCATAGAGCCAAGTTTACCCGCGAGTTCGACACGTTCGAAGCCTGCGGGCATAGTAGAAAGCATGTTGACCGTTCACTATTTCGCCGCCGCTCGTGCCGCGGCCGGCGTTGCTTCGGAGCAGGTAAAAGCGCCCACCACCTTAGGCCAGCTCATAGAGCAGCTGGGCAAGGACCACACCGGCACCACCGAGGCCGGCATGAGCATGAAAGAGGTGCTGGGGCGCTGTAATTTTCTTATCGATGGCGCCGGGAACACCCAAGCGGATTCACCGCTCATGGGCGTGACCCGCGTTGACGTGCTTCCGCCCTTCGCCGGGGGATAGCCCGCTCCTTCGGACCGGCTGGTGTGTTAGACCAGCCAGCGCCTTAGACCGGCTTGCGCAGCGGGCTGGTAAAGAAATTGACCAGGCTGCTGACTAAGGACAAGATGATGGCGCCGAAGATTGCAGAACCCCAGGAATTGACCACAAGGTGGCCAATTCCTAAGTCAAAGGTGTTAAGCGTCCACTCCACGATCAGCAGGGCGGCGCCATTGATGACGAGCGCGAATAGACCCAGGGTGAGACAGGTCAGCGGGGCGCCGATAAAACGCAGCACGGGCATGACCACCGCGTTAATGATGATGAAAACGATGGCCACGGCAATGAAATTGCCCAGCTTATCCGGGGTGATATAAATCCCGGGAATAATGCCCACTACGACCCAGAACGCAATCGCGATGGCAACCACGTTGAGGGCAAAATTGGTCAACGAACGCATTTAGCCTCCTACGGTATCGTTCCACGCCCGAAGCAGGGCGTTAGTTTCTTCCTTAGTTGTAATGGTAATGCGGATGCCTTCGCTAAAGGCGCGAACGAGCACGCCGCGTGTGGCCAAGCGCGCGGCTAATTCCTGCGGCGTTCCTAGCTTTTCAATATTCGCCGCCGGCAGCCATACGTGGTTGGCCTCCGAGTGGGGAACGCCCCATTTTGCCAGTTCCTTTTCCACGCGCTGGCGCTGGCCACAGGTCTCTTCGGTGCGCTCGCGCAGCGAATCCTGCGCTGCTAGCGCGGCACGGGCACCGGCCTGGGCCACGGCGTTGATGGAAAACGGAATCGCTACCTTATTCAGCGCCGCGATGACGTCTTCTGGGCCATAGGCATAGCCCACGCGCACGCCGGCCAAACCATAGGCCTTGGAGAAGGTCCGCAGGAAGACCACGTTGGGGTAAGCGCCAAAAAGCTCGGTGCCCAGCGGGGTATCGGCATTCCGGTTGTATTCGATATAGGCCTCATCGAGGGCAACGAGGACATCGCTTGGCACCGCATCCATAAATTCGGCGAACTCCGCCTTAGTCACGGTGGTGCCGGAGGGATTATTCGGATTGCAGACGAAAATCAGGCGCGTATCCGCGGTAATCTTCTCTGCCATCGCGGCCAAATCCACGCGCTGATCCGCATCGAGCGGAACCGGAATGGGGCGCGCACCCACCACCTGGGCAAAGATGGGATAAGCCTCGAAGGAACGCCACGGAAAAATCACTTCCTCACCGGGCGTGGTGGTGATCTGTACCAATTGTTGGCACAGCGCGGAAGAACCCGTGCCCACCGCCCCCTGGTCAAAGCCCACGCCTAAGTGCTGGGCCAAATCCTCACGCAACTCGGTGGCCGCGATATCCGGATAACGATTGGCCTCGGCAGCGGCGCGGGCCATAGCCTCGGCGGCCTCAGGCAGCGGTGGCTGCGTGGCTTCATTAGAAGAGAGCTTGAGGGCATCATCGTGGCGCGCGCCGGGCACGTAGCCGGGGATGGCGCGTAAGTCGGAGCGAATCATGGCTACTACTCTAGGTCGTCTCTCCTGCGCGCGTGGAAGAAAACCGGGGACAAAACCAGGGGGTTAGTTTGGCCGTGGCGCATGCGGCAGGTATTGTCTTTTACGGTTCTTTCTGAACTTGGAGATGTGCCAGAGCGGCCGAATGGGGCTCCCTGCTAAGGAGTTGACCCTTCTGGGGTCCGGAGGTTCGAATCCTCTCATCTCCGCCACACAAATCCCGGGCAATTGCGCTCGGGATTTCGTCATTTTGCCAGCTTAAACGGCAGTCCTAAACGGCGGGTTAAACGGGGTAAACGACAAAATGTGGTGGCCACCAAGCAGGAGCCAGACCCCTATTCTGCAAGCAGGGATACGAGTATTCGCTCGCTACGGGCATGAAGTGGAAATGCAGTTCTCCGAGGGCGCTTTTGGAGCGCAAGGAGATTTTTCAAAGGGATGAACTCGTCACGTGGCGAATTTTTATCGTGAATAATGGCGCTATGGATAAAGCACAGAAGATAAAGAACGGAATTTTGCTCGCTTTAGCAGTTGCCTCTTTGGTGTTATTTGTTTTGTGGCTGACCGATGTAATAGGCATCGGCTTAGTGACCATCTTCATTGTTGTTCTGACTGCTGCTTCTGTGGGAGTGCGCGTGTGGGCGGAGAATGCAGGGCGTCAGTCTAAATAAGTAGTACACCGCACCCCGTTGATCCCAGGGTGACTCGCTGGTTCATGATTCTGTCCTGGCGCAGGTGACGGGGTGTAGGCGTGGCTCTCTGTTGATGCGCGGGCTTGACCACTTTACAGCGCCGGAAAAACCTCGCTGCGCAGGAGATCGGCAAGCTCGCACTGCGGGTCGGCGGGATCGATCCAGGCGGTTTCGGCGATTTCGGCTGCGGCGTGGGCGATGACGGGGCGCGGGTAGGTAAAGATATGCCCGCGGACGGTCTGGCCCGGTTCATTGGCGGCGGGGGCAGTGAAGGTGCCGAGCTCGGTAAGTTCAGGTAGGCGAACCCGGACGCCGATTTCTTCTTCCGCCTCGCGCGCAGCGGCCTGGACAGGGCTTTCGCCTTCTTCTAGCTTGCCGCCCGGCAGCTGGAACTTCGTGGATGAGGCCTTGCGTACGCCAAGCACGTGGCCAAAGGAATTGCGGAAAACGATTGCTGCGACTTCAATCATGGCCCCGATCATAACGAGGTGGCCGGCGAACAGGCTCGCAGCCTTATCGCGCCAAGGGTGGACATTGAATATAAGGTAGGAAGGCATGAGCGATTCGAGGTTTCCCCGCTCGGTATTTGGGGTAGGAAGCGACCCTGATCCGCGTTTTACGCTGGCGAATGAGCGCACCTTCCTCGCATGGATCCGCACCTCGCTCGCGCTGATTGCCGGGGGAGTGGCCTTGGAAGCTTTCGACGTGCCGCTGCCGGCGACCCTGCGCGCGGTGGTCTCCGCATTCATGCTGGTGGTGGCGATTGTGCTGCCGGTAGTCGCGTGGGTGCAATGGAAGCGGGCTGAGCGCGCCTTGCGGCAACAGCGCCCGTTGCCCTTTAGCATCGCCATCCCGGTGCTTGTGGGCACCATCGTCGTTATCGCGGCTGTGCTGCTGGTAGGCGAGTTACTTGCCTAGCCCGCAGCCGCATGGGGAGCTCTTTGACCCAGGCTTGCAGCCCGAGCGCACCCGCCTATCGTGGCAGCGCACTATCCTCGCGCTGGCGGTGATACTCCTAGGCGTTATGCGGGTGGTCAGCGTCAGCGTGTTTCTCCCGTTGCTGGCGCTCGCGGCTGGCGTGCTGGTGCTGATAGTGGCGGTGAGGAAGCGGGCATCGCTTGTAGATGCCTCCCTGCGAACCCACCGCCACCTCCCCGGCGCCGCCGTCTTGGCCAGTAGCGCGGGGCTGGTCTCCCTGCTTGCGGCCTTTGCCTTGTGGGGTGTTTTTGCCTAAAGGCAAAGTTTTCCGCCGCAGCGCTGTGTACTGGTGGGGGATACGCGTAATCTATGTGAGGCTATATCAATTACGGTGGCCACCGGCGCCGCGGTATGAGGGGCGAGAAGGGCAAGGTGACGGCAATGGCGGATATTACTGAGCAGGCCAGCGATACGGTCGAGGCATGGTTGAAGCAGGATTCTGCCATTGACCCACAAAAAGCGCCCCGCTTGCAGGCGCTGCTGGATGAGGTTCCGCTGCAGGAGCTTATCGCCATCGTCGAGCGGCAAAATGCCATTCGCGCCGCGCTGGCCCTGCGCTTGTTGCCGCGGCGTAAATCCATCGTGGTATTTGATGCCTTGGACGCCAAGCACCAAGCCGATATCATCGATGAGCTGGGCAATGCTGATGTCTATGAGTTCTTCGATGAACTCGAGCCGGAAGACCGCGTGGCCCTGTTGGATGAGCTGCCAGCGGAGATCGCGGACCGGCTTTTGCGCTCGCTTACCAAATCGAAGCGGGATGTCACCGGGGTTGTCCTGGGCTATACCAAGGGCTCGGTGGGCCGCCGCATGTCGCCCGAAGTCCCCGGAATCCATCCAGAAATGAGCGTGGAGGAAGCGCTGCGGACCCTGCGCGCGAAGGCCGATGAGCTGGAAACCATCTATGCGGTGCCCATCACCCGCGCGGATCGCCGCCTAGTGGGCGTGGTGACGCTGCGGGAGATTTTTACCGCGGAGGAGGGCACCACGATTGGGGACATCATGCAAAGCCCCATCTATGCCAATGCCAATGATGATGCGGAAGAAACCGCCAGGTGGTTCCTGCCGCTCGATATTTTGGCATTGCCCATCGTGGATGATTCGGACCGCCTGGTAGGGCTTTTGACCTGGGATGATGCCATTGACATCGTTGAGGCAGAGGATAGCGAGGACTCCGCGCGCGCCGGTGGTACCGAGGCCCTGCAACAGCCGTACCTGTCCACGCCGCTATTGAAACTGGTGAAGTCCCGCATCGTGTGGCTGCTGGTGCTGGCGGTGTCCGCGCTGTTGACCGTGCGGGTCCTGGACGCCTTTGAGGACACCTTGGCGCAGGCCGTGGTGCTATCCCTGTTTATCCCGCTGCTGACCGGTACCGGCGGCAATACGGGAAACCAGGCGGCAACGACGGTTACCCGTGCGCTGGCGCTTGGCGATGTCCGCGGGCGCGACCTCCTCGCCGTCCTCTGGCGCGAGCTCCGCGTGGGCATGCTGCTTGGTGCAGTATTGGGCTTGGCGGGACTAGGCCTGGCAACGGTGGTCTACGGCGTGGATATTGGCTTAGTCATTGGCTCGACGTTGTTTTTAATCTGTTCCATCTCCGCCACGGTGGGCGGGCTGATGCCCATTGTTGCAAAGACCATTGGTGCGGACCCTGCCGTATTTTCCAATCCGTTTATCTCCACGTTCTGCGATGCCACGGGTCTGATTATTTATTTCCTCATCGCCAAGTCGGTGCTGGGTCTGTAAACGTCCCTGGCACGCGGGGCCCGTCGCTCCGGGCGGGGGTAGCGAACCGGTGGGGAAAATTTCACATTGTGAGTAGCGGCGGTGTGTGAATTTTAAAAGCGGTGGGGGTGAATTCAGTAAAGTTTGTGGTTTCTGGTGCAAATGTTTTGTAGGGTCTTAGCATGCTCTGCACGGACTGAATGATGTTCGGGATGCACCAAGGATCCGGCTCGATTGCTGGTAATTGACAGAGCTTTCACACCCCCGCCCTGCTAAAAGTCTCTCTAGCGAAGGAGTTCGCGGCATGACCACCCCGCATACTCACGAATCTACCGCCCAATCAGAGGGCGCTGAGGATCCCGGTGCCCCACGCAATGAATGGCGCCGCCAGTTCATTGGCCTTTTCATCGGCCTAGCCCTGGCCATCCTCGTATTTTTCATCTTCCCCTCGAATGCCATCGAAACTGTCCAGCAGTCCACCGGCGTGGATGAGGAAGCCGATTACACGCTAAGCGCCATCCGTACCGTTGCGGCGGTGACCATCCTCATGGGCGTGTGGTGGATGACTGAAGCCATCCCGCTAGCGGCCACCGCGCTGATTCCGTTGGTCATCTTCCCGCTCGCTAGCGTGGGAACCATTAAGGAAGTCGGCGCACCGTATGCCTCTGCCACCATTTTCTTGTTCATGGGTGGCTTCCTTATCGCGCTCTCGCTGCAGCGCTGGAACCTGCACCGTCGCCTTGCGCTTTATGTGGTAAAGCTCATCGGCACCTCGCCGCGCCGCCTCATTTTGGGCTTCATGCTGGCCACCGGCTTTTTGTCCATGTGGGTATCGAATACCGCAACGGCCGTCGTCATGCTGCCGATCGGTACGTCCGTGCTGGCGCTTACCGCAGAGACCGTTGGCGGTTGGGATAAGCAGAAGAAATTTGCCACCGCCCTCATGCTGGGTATCGCGTACTCCGCCTCCATCGGTTCGTTGGGTACGCTCATCGGTACCCCGCCGAATGCCTTTTTGAATGCGTATATGGCCGATACCTGGGGAGTTACCCTCGGCTTTGGCCGCTGGATGGCCGTTGGCGTGCCGCTGGCGCTTGTCTTCCTGCTCATCGCATGGGTGCTGTTGATTACCATCTTCAAGCCGGAAATGACCGAAATCCCCGGCGGCCGTGAGCTCATCAACGACGAAATCAAGGCCCTGGGCCCGTGGACCCGCCCGCAGATCATGACCGGCATCATCTTCGTCCTGGCCGCCCTGGCCTGGGTATCCCTGCCCATCGTCCTTAGCGATTTTGATAACTATGACGATGCCATCGTCGGCATCGCCGCAGGTATCCTCCTGTTCATCCTGCCGGCTGATTCGGAACGCCGCATCCGCCTGCTGGATTGGAAGACGGCCAACGAAATGCCGTGGGACGTCCTCCTCCTCTTCGGCGGTGGTCTCTCCCTGTCCTCGGTATTCAACTCTTCCGGTTTGTCCCTGTGGATTGGTGAGATGGCCAAGGGGCTCAGCTCCCTGCCAATCGTGCTCATCGTCGCAGCCGTGGCCGCCTTGGTCCTCTTCCTGACGGAGATCACCTCCAATACCGCCACCGCGGCGACCTTCATCCCCATCATGGGCGGCGTCGCCGTGGGCGTGGGCCTGACCGCCGAAGGCGATATGAACGTCCTGCTGCTCACCATCCCGGTCGCCTTGGCCGCAACCTGTGCCTTCATGCTGCCGGTGGCAACCCCGCCGAACGCCATTGCTTATGGTTCCGGTTACGTCAAGATTGGCGAGATGATCAAGGGTGGCGTTGGCCTCAACGTCATCGGTATCTTCCTCATCACCCTCACCGTCTTCCTGCTGGCGGTGCCTATCTTCGGGTTGACGGTCTAGGTACTAAGCCCCAAATAGCCATCCTTTAATGAAAAACGTTACCATTAAAGGATGGCTACACCTGTTACCGTGCTGTCCGGATTTTTAGGCAGCGGAAAAACCACGCTACTTAACCACCTGCTCGCGAACCGGGAGGGGCGCAAGCTGGCGGTCATCGTCAACGATTTTTCTGAGGTCAATATCGATGCCGCCCTAGTCGCCGGCGAAGGCCACCTCGAGCGCGGCGAGGATCGCTTCGTGGAACTGTCGAATGGCTGCATCTGCTGCACCCTGCGCGAAGACCTCATCGAGTCCGTGGGCAAGCTGGCGCGCTCCGGCCGCTTTGATCAGATTGTCATCGAATCCACCGGCATTTCCGAGCCCATGCCCGTGGCTGCCACCTTTGAATGGGAATTTGCCGATGGCACCACGCTTGCCGATGCCGCCCCCATCGACACCATGATCTCCCTCGTCGATGCCTCTACCTTCTTAAACCAATTGCGCCGCGGCCGCAGCCTCGTCTCCGAAAACATCGAGGCTACGCCCCAAGATGACCGCACCATTTCCGATCTCTTAGTGGACCAAGTCGAATTCGCTGACCTTGTCCTCATTACCAAGACCGATCTTGTCGATGCCGCCGAAACTGAGCGCGTCATCGCCGCAGTCCGCGCCATGAATCCGCGGGCTCGCGTGGTGCCGGTGACCCACGGGGTTATCGAACCGGGGCTGGTTCTCGATGCGCATTTGTTCAATACCGCCACCGCCGCCGCCTATCACGGCTACGCCGAAGAGCTTGCGAACCCACACACTCCAGAAACCGAGGAATACGGCATCTCCTCAGTCGTCTTTCGCGCCGACCGCCCCTTTAATCGCGAGCGCCTCATCGCCGCCCTCCGGGCAAGTACGGGCCTCGTGCGATCCAAGGGCTATTGCTGGATCGATACCGACCTGCGCGTGGCCCACGCCTGGCAGCAGGCCGGGCCCAACCTGCAGATCATGCCCGCCTCTTTATGGGCCGCCAATGGCGTAACCCCCGGCACGGAGCTCGTGCTCATTGGCGTCGACTTCGATCACGAATCCACCCTGCAGGCCTTTCAAGACGCCCTGCTTTCCGATGCCGAAGCCTCCGCCCTCGTATAGTCACCCGCCCTCCACACCGAGCCAAAGCGTGAACGGCGGGTGAACGATACGCCTTTGGCTATCCCGCCGAACACGGCTCTGTACAGGCGATTTGTTAGTTTTTAGGTCCGTGGGTATAGTAAATCCTCGTTGCACAGCAGAGCATACGCACTGCTTCACAACGGACTGCGCCCGTAGCTCAACGGATAGAGCATCTGACTACGGATCAGAAGGTTGGGGGTTCGAATCCCTCCGGGCGCACAAAATTTCGAATCTCGAGACATCGTTCCCAAGGCGGTGCCTCGAGATTTTTTATTTCCAGGTTTATTTTCGGGGTGGGCGAGGCGTGTAGCCTAAGCGGCAAAAGGCCCGAGCTTCGATGTGTCCATTATCCGAGCTTAGACCTGAACTGCTAATAACGTAATGTGCGCCAGAACCTAGATAATGACAATCATTACCACGAAAGTCAATTTATGTTACTTTAAGTAAGTCATCGCGTACAGAAAGGGTAGTTGTGGACAAAACTTTATATACTGCCGCTTCTCTTCTGTCTTCTCTGCTGCTACTTCCTGCCTTGTCCCGGAATGGCTCAAGCGGAAACAGTATAGGGGTACAAGAAGGGTCCAAAACTGTCTTTGGTGGGAACTGCCAAAACAGGGACGAAAACGGGATCCATGTGACGCGCAAGGTAAAACTCACAATGATTGCCCCTTCGGTCATGCGCACGATGACGGATTTCAAAATTTTGACGTTAAGGGAAATGCCGAATGCGCACGTCTATTTGTAATGGGAGAATATAAAGGAGAACAGTGTCACGTAATTCATCCTTAGAGGTTCTGCTAAAGATTACGATTTGTGTATCACTGTTGCTCTGTCTCGGTTATGCTATCGGCGGGTTGAATGCGATATATGTTGCTAAGACCTTGGCTGAGACGGATTCCACCTCATCGTCAGATATCTTCCGCAGGTTAGAAAACGGCTTATTTTATTTTAGGGTTGCCGGAGTTTTTGCGGTTATTTTCCTTGCGGGAACTTACGCAGTCTGGCGCAGGGCCAATTACCTCCGTAAGGGAGAGCAATCCGGTTAGTGGCTTTTCGGCTCGGTTGTTTATTGGGGCCCGGTTTTCGCGGTCTTTATCTTCCAAACCTCAAGCTCCTCTCCCAGTAGGTTGCGTCCGGTAGCGTGGTGTCTCCACTTTCTGGGGGGGTCAGGCCCTACCACGGGTTACAGATACTCCACACTAATGGATGGAACCTCGGTTGATTTAGGAGGGAGAAACGAAGGGTGGCTCAACTTCGTGTTCATTTGCCAGACAGTTTGAGCCCTTTTCATAGGTGCCAGGAAGCGTCCTGACAGGAAAGAAAATGTCAGGGTATAGGTATGGAGGGGGTGTTCCTATATAGGTTGTCAACTCCGTGGGTGAGGTTGCTGGGGGTATGAAGGGTTTCTGCTTCACGCTGCG